>JAUSKG010000020.1 GCA_030647005.1 bacterium | reverse complement strand
GGTCTCACACGCTCCATCTCCTTTCGTCATTTCGACCGACTGAGTCCTCGAGGGAGTGGAGAAATCTCGTCCAACAGTACGAGCAACATCCTACTGCTCAACGAGATTTCTCCACTCGCGGACTCGGTCGAAATGACGAAGGGGGAAGTGAGATTTCTCCACTGGTCTCACACGCTCCATCTCCTTTCGTCATTTCGACCGACTGAGTCCTCGAGGGAGTGGAGAAATCTCGTCCAACAGTACGAGCAACATCCTACTGCTCAACGAGATTTCTCCACTCGAGGACTCGGTCGAAATGACGAAGGGGGAAGTGAGATTTCTCCACTCGCGGACTCGGTCGAAATGACGAACGTGAACACATTGCTTCACTCTCCTCTTAGCATAGCACGATCGTCACCGTGCTGTCCTCTCCGCTGGTGCCGCAATCACGCACGCAGCTGCTGGCTCAACATGCCGATCGCCACGAACTCCTCCTTCGTGAGCGTTCCTACGGTGCTGAGGACATCGTCAACCTTCTTCCCTTCGGCGAGGGCGGCGTTGAGGATGTCTGCGTACGCCTGGAGGAGCGGGCTTCCGCGCAAGGCCCGGAGTCCGACCGCGCGCTGCGCGTAGGATTGCTTCTCGAGGACATCGAGTTTCTCGCCAATCCGCCTGGCGACCGTCATCGAATCGCCCTTGATCTTGCGAAAATCCTCTACGGTGAGCGCGGCGAGCTCCTCCACGGGCCCGATGAGTCGCGGACGCGGTGGGCGCACGTCCATGATCTTCTGCCTCGCTGCTGGCGCAGGGGGCTTTGGGGTCACGAGAGGCCGCTCCACGCGGGGCGATGGAGGTGGTGGCGCAGGCGGTTTCGGGTGCAACACCACGGGCTGCTGCGCCACGCGCTGTTCCTGTCGTTCGACCACCGGCCGCGTGGGTGCGTGATCCTGCTCAGGGACTTGGATTTTTTCGACTCGCGGAGTTAGTTGCGGCGGAGGCGGAGGGGGCAATACGGCGGGTACGAGGGACTTCCGGACGACGGGTGTGGTGGGTACCGGCATCGGCAGGGCGCGTGCAACGTGTCGTGGTGCTTGCGCCACGCTCCGCTTGCGCGGCGACGGGAGGTGATGGAACTCGCGGAACCGATGCTCGATGACGAGCATGAGCTTGCGCACGGTTTCCTCGGAGAGTCCCAGGCCCCCGCGGGTGAACGGACGGAGGAGGTGCGCGCGGGTCTCCGCCTCGTCGCGCACGTCGCGGAAACGCGCCGCGACCGCCGCGCGGAAGCGCTGCTCCACCGCTTCGCGCGTGAATCGCGCTCCGGTCGCGGCGATGAGCGCGTCAACGGCAGTGGCAACCGGCGACAAACGCGATATGCTCTCCGCTCCAGCACCGATCATCTGCTCTTCATGCTCGGTGAGTGCGAGCGCGTCCGCGGGCGGTGGCGCAGGTGACGAGATATCCTCGTCAAACGCCACGAGACCGCGCTGCTCCGTGAGGATCGCGATCGTCGCGCGGGCTTGTTCCTCCGTGAGTCCGACACCGCCGATCTTTGCACTCCGCGTGAGCACGTCGGTCGTCTGCACCTCCGTGCGTGCGTTCCGGAGGAACGACTCGGCGGCCTCACGCAATCGTCGCACCTGACGCTCATCGAGCGTGCCGATTGCTTCCGCGAGTGCGTGGAGGACCTCCGCGAACGGCTTCTGCGGCGGTGCCGCCTCGCGGTCAATCTTTGGCAAAATGTCCACGAGAAGCTCGCGGTAGACGCGATCGCGGATTGCTTGCGCTTCCTGCGGGGTCTTCCCCTGCCGCATGACGGCATCGGCGAAATCGCGCCAACGGAGCTCGCCGGTGGCGAGGTCTTCGATGAGTTCGACGAGTCGAACATCGAGCTCTTCCTCAATCGTCTGCATACGCGCCACCGCTCCGATGCTGTAGAGTGCTTCGGCGACGTCGTCTGACATCTGTCGCAATGGAGCTCCTCCCTGCTGAATCATGTGAGATTTTGACATTTTTGATGGCGAGTGCAACTTGCAGTGATGCTCGCTACGCAACCCCACTGTCCTGTCATTGCGAGGAGGGAGTCCGCGAGTGACGTGGCAATCCCGGTCATCACCGGACGAGTGCGCGCGCTGTTGTTGCCGGATCGGTGCGCTGGTGACCGGGATTGCCACGCCTCGCGGAATCGGCTCGCAATGACACACGTTTGCGGAAACCTCTCCAAGAACATTCCAGCGACTCACCTACTCCTCATTCGGGCTCACCTTGAAGGTCTTGTTCACGTTCAACCCCATACGCGCGAGCATGCGCATCATCGTGGAGTTCGTCTGCGGGTCTGTCGCTCTCCCAAGCTGGCTGTTCGCGAGCGCGCGCGCGACGTACTCCTTCATGGCATCGGCATCACTGAGCGCAGGATCGCTGAGCGCGGTCTGCATCTGAGCGGTCAACGTGGGGACGATCCGCCGCATCTCGCTCTCGAGATTGGTGAATGCCGTTGGGTTGGATGATGCGAGACCTGTGAGTTGCTGGCGTACGGCCTCACGGATGACCGCGAGCCGGCTCGCGGCCTCATTGTCTTCCGTTCCCGTATTGCGGAGGTGCAGGACACTCGCATTTCTAACGGCCAGCATTGCCTCATCAATCGCACTGCGTTCATAACCATCGGTTTCCATGGCATCTTCCATACCGACCATGAGGGCGGTTTTCTGGACAGGATCCGTTACCGTGTGATCCTCTTGGGCGACGACATGCCGAAGTTCGGGAATATCCTCAAATCGCACGAGGAGCGTCGCGGTAGGCAGCGCACCACCAGGCGCCTCTCTCGCCTGTGCGGTCAAACTCGCAACGCCGCTCACGCGGTTGCGGCCGCGCTCATCCTTCGCCTTGCGCTGCTGATCGTAGGACTTCTTCACGGTGGAGTACTGCCGCTGGTCGTAGTAATCCTGCTTATTATTCTTGTACTCGGGGCTACGGTAAAATGCATCCTCACTACCACCAGTGCTGCGCGCGATGGCCTGGCGCGTTGTTTCGTAGCGGCCCTCGTCCATGATGGTGCCACTCTGCTCCTTCCCCATCACATCACTGCGCGTCTTGCCGTTCATGAAGTTGGGGTCTGACTCGTCGGTGAGTCCGGCATCAATCCTCGGACGCGGCGCGATGACGCTCAGTACATCGCGCTCGGCGTCCTCCCGCGCGAGACGTTTTGCCTCTGCCTGGCCCGCCTTTGTGTTCGGCTGTGCGGTGAGGTGGTGCTGGTACCGATCGCTCTCGTAGTTGCGCTGCGCAGACCGGAACGATGTCTCACCCCGCCGCAAGCCGACGGCCTGTTGCTGCCCAATGGAGCCGCGCTCAAGGAGGTGCAACCGCTGCGTCGCCGTGAGACCACCCTCCTCCTCGCTCATTGTAGAAAGCCGACGGAGCTCACCGACATCCATAGCTTGAAGATCCTTGGGCTCCATGCCATGCACGGCCTTCCCGCGTGCACCGGCATCGGCGATCGCGGATGGGAGTCGCTTCTGCGCCTCCTGCTGCTCGTAGTACCCGCTGGCGCCGAGCCGACTGATCGCAGCGGTCGCCTTGCCGAACACGCCCTTCGGCTGCACCGTGCGCCCGAGATCGCGGACATTCTTGATGACGCCAATGCGTTTCGCCGCATCCTCCTCACGCTTCTTCCGTGCACCCTTGACCGCCATGAGACCGGAGGTCGCGAGGCCAGATGCGAGCGGGATCCTCATCGCTGCGGTCTTGCTCAGGAGCTTCTGCGCGCGATCCGACTGCACGCCGCGCGCCGCCATGGATCGCACCGCGCGCGCGCCGCTCACGTTGTACGCGTAACGCTTGCCGTAGGATGCGAGCTTCTGCCGCGCGAGGTTCGCCGCGCCCGCACCCACGACACCCGATTCGCCGGCGATCTTGAGTCCGGCGACGAGCATCGCCATCGCCACGACAAACGAGATGAGCGAATCCACGCCACTCGATTCGGTACCAATCGTATTGAACTCACTCAACTCGGCATCGGACCCACCGATCGTCCCCGGCCCGCGGAACGACTGCGCGACCTCACCACCGCCGAGCGACGTGAGCGCGAGCCAGAGGAAGAACGCGAGCACCGGCCCCACGATGAGGTAGTTGAAGAACTCATCCCACCACTTGTTCCCGTACTGCTGCCCGCGCTTGGGGAGGATGCGGAGGAGGTACGGAAGCGGCGAGAGCACAACGAGTGCCCAGAGCATGACGATGCGGAACGTGAGGATGACAATGATGACGAGGACCACCGCGAGCGCCATGAGCATGAGGAAAAGACCCAACAGGTACCCGCCCACAATCTTCAGTCCACCCAGCGATTCATTCGCCCCGGGATTCACGTTGAACATCTTGTGAATCTGGAACATGCTCGCGAAGTTGCCGCCGGCGGCCGCGGCAAATCCGTTCACGAACGTGAGCGTGACGACCTGCGAGAAATCAATGAAGATGCCGGCGATGGTCTTGGAGAAGTTGATGAGCACTGCCGCGATGAGGAGCTGCGGGAGCATCTGCTGGTACTTGTAGCTGGAGATGTTGAGAATCGTCGCGAACGCGATGATGAGCAGCACGACGATGAAGAACATGTTCGCGACATCGCGCACGATGACCCAACCCGTCACCACCGCCGGCGCGTCAATGAACCCGTTGTACTGCGCGACGATCGTGAGCACATACACCGCAGCAAGGAACAGGAGGCCGACGAACCAGATGAGGAGGGAGAGCAAGCCACCGATGATCTCCGCGATGCCCTGCGTCACACTATTCAAGACCTGAGCACTCGCAGGATGCGGCAGGAACAACACAACCCCAACGGTGGCGCAGGCCATCGCGATACTCAATATCCTCCCCGTTCGCTGGAGAACGCGGATTCCCATGATTCTCGCACCAAACGTGCGCATAGCGCGGGATCTCATCCACCGCAAGTATACCTCGCATGTGCAAAAATCCCGCTGTGGACACAATCTCGATGCCGCGCTCGCCCACACAAACAATCCCCACACGAATGTGGGGTTGTGCTTACGATTCATTGTGCTGTGCATGGTGTAGCGGAGACATTTATGTCTCCATGTGGCGGTATGGCAGATGGAGGCCTAAAGGCCTCCGCTACACCATTGTTCTACAATCTCATATCCAGTTTCTGATGCAGCTGGATGAAAACGTCAACGTGTTCACTGAGCTTATCGATCCGATGGTCAACGCGCTGAAATTCCTCATGCATCTCTTTCCGCAGCAGACCAAACTCACGATCAATGGTATCAAAGCCCTCCTTCACGATCTTCGCGAAGGACTCCATGGATTGCTCGAATCTTTCTACGGTGAGCTCTGCCATACGGGAACGACGCTGTGCCTCATGCGTACACCTCATGACCAGGATACCACGACCACCCATCATGACTATGCAACATGTCAAGTCCCGTCTGTCCGTGTCCGCTTTTGACAAGCACTGTCTTCTGCCTCTAGTAAAACCCTCCTGTCATTGCGAGGAGTCCTCGAGCGAAGCAATCCCGGTCATGGGGGCACCAATCCACGCCAACAAGCGCATCTGTCCTTTGATGACCGGGATTGCCGCGTCGCGGACTCCTCGCAATGACATACCGCCCACCACGCTTGACAAGCACCGTCTCCTACTGCAATACTACCAACGCATGAAGCAGTGGGCGGATTGATCGCTCATTCACAACAAAAGAAAGAGGTGTACCATGCGCCCATGGATGATGTTCATGACGCTCACGCTCATGGCCTGCGCACCGGAGGTGGCAGACCGCGATGGCGACGGCGTTCCGGATGAAGCAGATCCTATCACGACGGTTGGCACGATCACCGGACCGAGCGGATTGCTCCAGATCACGCTCGCATCACTCGCCATCGAGCCCGAAGGCACGACGGTGCGTGCAGAAATCGTCCTCGATGGTGCAGCGACCGGCATCATGGCACCGACGACGATCGAGGTCGCGGCGCGTGAGCACACGGTCACCACGCTCCGCGCTGGCTTCATTTCACCGCCGGTGGTGGTGAGTGTCGCCGATGGCGAGACGACGACCGTCCAGAGCACGCTCGGGAGAGACCTCACGGGAGGATGGAAGCTCACCGAGCTCCGGTGTGAGCCACCGCCATCAGGACAAGGAGAGTGTGATAGTTCCGTCACCATGGTGTTCGGGGAGTACATGGTGGATTGGCGAACCGGAAATCCCACGACGAAGCGGTGCCCGACGCAGATATTTGCCCTTAATGGACACTACCTCTGCTTGCTCCCCGAGGACGCACTCCGATGGTCGGTCGTGGACCCGAACTCGGGAGTGGTCGGACGTGATTCACCGGGACAAATCCTCGACAACGGCGAACGGTTCGTCTACTTCCCAACGGACGACCCCTCGATCATCTTTCGTGACGCGCCGTGCGAGTGGTGGAACGTGTACGATCGCTGTACGGAATAGGGACCTCTGCAAGGCATCACGTTCGCGGCAGTGCCGCGATGTTCGAGCGAAATGCGTTTCGCAGAATCGAAGGAGTAGCAGAGCTACTTTGAGATTCGAGAAACGCATTGCAGCCGAACAGCGTGGTGCTGACGCGAAATGGGATGCCTTGCAGAGGTCCCAACAGGAGGTTTCCCATGCAACACATCCGTACCGCCACATGGCTTGGTGTCCTGCTCGGTGTCAGCGCGTGCGCATCGCGCCCACAGGGAGCGATCACCGCTACCATGCCGTCCTCCGCATCGCACGCACCGAATCCCCTTTCGGCGCTCGATGCGTACATCGCAACGCTGCGCGAAGCACGCGATCCCGTGCTCCTCCCCGTCGCCGATCTGCTGGAGGAACTCTCCGCTATACCGAACGGGGGCACCTGCGGCACGTCGAACGGATCACCGACTGCGGTTGCGTTCGTCGGTGCACCGGACGACCTCCTGGCACTCTATGCGAGTGAGCTGGAGGTAGGCATGCACCTGCATCCCGCATTCCGGATTACCGCACGACGCTTTGCGGACGCGCTCCTTGAGACGTGTGCGGAGCAACACGCGAACGATAACGTGGATGGAACGCACGCTCCTCGGTGCGACGCGCTCGTTGGCCTTGACGCGCTCGGCTCCCTCCGCATCGCTCGCGCAAGCGATACCTACCGCGTGGACGTACGCATCGCGTGCCTCCACGACGGCATCGTCATCGCTGCGGCGACATCGAGTATCCCCGTGGCGCTCCTCGATCACCTCCGCGCACGCATTGCGCGCGATGCGACGATCGCGGGACAACGACAAACGATACAGCGCATGCTCGACGAGCTTCGCGCAAATCCCGACTCACCACACATCCGAGCACTCTATAAGAGGGTCGCGGAACGCTACCGCCAACAATAAGCAGGGGCGACCCCCGCTCATGCACACGCCCTCGCATCACCCCGCCAACTCGCGGGGTGTTTTCTTTACGCTCAATCGCCCTCTGCACATATGTCATTGCGAGGAGTACTCGACGCGGCAATCCCGGTCATAAGCGCACGCATCCGGCACCAACAGTACGCGCACCCGTCCGATGATGACCGGGATTGCCGCGTCATTCGCGGACTCATGCCTCGCAATGACATATGTCCGCTGCTCTTGACAAGCGTTGTCTCTTTTTGTAATACTAACAACGCATGAAGCAATGGGCGGATGGATCGCTCATTCACAACAGAACTACGGAGGTACTACCATGCGCACTGGTACACTGATGCTCGCCGCGTGCTTCGCGCTTGCTGCCTGCGGGCCGGGAGTCGTTGCACCCAGCGGGGATGACGATACGACCATCCCGGGTGGGGATGACGATACGGGGGATGACGATTCCGATCATGAGGACCCGGGGGGCGGGATGCTCTCCGTCACGCTCCAGTCGCTCGCCATCGAGTCGGATGCAACCGCCGTCACCGCCGAGATCATCCTGGACGGAGTACCAACCGGCACCATGGCACCGGCGACCATTGCGCTCGATGCCGGATTGCACGAGATCACCGTGCGTCGCGACGGCTTTGTTTCTCCCACGGAGGAGATTACCGTTGAGCGAGATGGTACCGCGACCGTGCAATGCACGCTCGGGCGGGATCTCACGGGCGAGTGGCTCTTTCACTCAACGAGACTACCGCAGTTTCCTCCGCGACCCTTCAGCGTGACGATGGAGTTCGCGTTTGATCGGTTGGGGGAATACGGAGAGCCATGCCCTTCAACGATCTGGGTGCGACTGATCGAAGCCATGTGCCTCCGCAACGAGGACGAACTTTGGCAGGAGTCGAGTTCCTATCCCAATGGTGAAACCGACATCCACATGGCGGGTGCCATCCTCAACGAGGGTACACTCGTGAAAATGGGAGCAGCATGGCAACTACCCTCCGAGTGGGAAGAGATCTACGAAAAGATCGAGGAGTAGTTGGTTGGCTATCCATCAACACGCACTCTGCCCGACAACGACCGACGCCCCCTTACGGGAACGTCGGTTTTTCTTTGCAGGCCATGGAACGCCGATCTTGTGCCGCAAGAAGGATCGTATGCTCACTATTCCTGCGGGGTGACGACAATGCGATTTGCGAATGGTGTCCAGAGATTCGTATTGAACCGGAGCCGCCGTCTTCGCGGGGAACAAAAAAAGAATACCGCCGTTCCACAGGAACGGCGGCGGTGAGGGATGCGTGCTATGGCGCGGCGAGGAAGGTGTAGGTCTGTTCCCAGGATTGGTCTACCGTTTCTGCTACGAACGTGTACTCAACCTTGCGACCTTCTTCCGTAATAGTCCCATTGGCTGTGGCCTGATAGGCCTCGTCTGACTCAGGATACAAAATTGGCTCACAAAACCAAATGGCATCTCCTTGCAGAAGACACATCCCTCGTCTGAGCCCTACCAACCAAATCTTTGTTGGACATGGCTCTATGAAGGTTTCTGGTTCGGCCATCAACAACATCGTTGCCTCGTGGAACCGCTCGTTCAGTGCATCCCGCGGCTCTGGTTCCACCTGCTCCCAGGTACCCGTGAGGTCCCGCCCGAGTGTACACTGCACGGTCGCGGTGCCACCTTGCTCAACGGTGATCTCCTCTGTGGGAGAAACAAAGCCGTCACGACGCACGGTGACCTCGTGCGTTCCGGCATCGAGCGCAATGGTCGCCGGTGCCATGGTGCCGGTTGGCACACCATCCAGGATAATTTCCGCAGTGACGGTGGTTCCCTCTGGCTCGATGGCGAGCGACTGGAGTGTGACGGAGAGCAGCCCGTTCCCCGGATCTTCACCATCGTCATCTCCACCCCCGAAGCACGGTTCGGGACAAGTCGGGATGGTCGTGTCGTCATCATCGTCCGTGCCGGGCGCGACGACTCCCGGTCCGCAGGCGACGAGCGCGAAGCACGCGGTCAACGCCAAGGTGATCTCTCGCATGACAATACCTCCTCTGTACTTGTGAATGAGCGATCAATCCGCCCATTGCCTCATGCATGGTCAGTATGACGCATGACGATTTTAATGTCAAGCGACGCAATCATTCCTGCGGGGTGACGATGAGACGATTGGCGAATGGTGTCCAGGAGTTGTCACCTGATTCTGGGTTAGAGCACTCCGTTGCGCTGGTGCGCTCAAAACATAGATTTCCTTCGGTACCTCCCCCCAGGCAGCTCCCGTTGCAATACCCCCAGTTGTCCGTGATCTTGATGCGGGGTTGGTAGACGCAGGCACCGCGACCGCCTTCGCGCTCATATTCATCG
The DNA here is from genome assembly GCA_030647005.1 of bacterium. Taxonomy (NCBI): domain Bacteria; species bacterium. The sequence continues at coordinate 3,962 of JAUSKG010000020.1, read as the reverse complement.
TCCCAACAGCCGGCGATGGAGGAGACCGGGGCGGAGCCGTTCCATGCGTTTGGGCAGGGAGCAGGCACACGCAAAAGGATACCGCCGTTCCACAGGAACGGCGGCGGTGAGGGATGCGCGCTATGGCGCGGCGAGGAAGGTGTAGGTATATTCCCAGGATTGATCTACCGTTTCTTCTACGAGCATGTACTCAACCTTGCGACCTTCTTCGGTAATAGTCCCATTGCCTGTGACCTGATAGTCCTCGCCTGGCTCACGAAACCAAAGGGTATCTCCTTGCAGAAGACACATCCCTAGTCTGAGCCCCACCAACCAAATCTGTGTTGGACATGGCTCTATGAAGGTTTCTGGTTCGGCCATCAACAACATCGTTGCCTCGTGGAACCGCTCGTTCAGTGCATCCCGCGGCTCTGGTTCCACCTGCTCCCAGGTACCCGTGAGATCCCGCCCGAGTGTACACTGCACGGTCGCGGTACCATCTCGCGCAACGGTGATCTCCTCCGTGGGAGAAACAAAGCCGTCACGACGCACGGTGATCTCGTGCGTTCCGGCATCGAGTGCGATGGTGGCTGGCGCGACGGTTCCCGTTGGCACCCCGTCGAGGATGATCTCCGCGGTGACGGCGGTTGCATCCGACTCGATGGCGAGCGACTGGAGCGTGACGGAGAGCAATCCACTCCCCGGATCTTCACCATCGTCATCTCCACCCGGGATGGTCGTGTCGTCGTCATCGTCCGTGCCGGGCGCGACGACCCTCGGTCCGCAGGCGACAAGCGCGAAGCACGCGATCAATGCCAGAGTGATCTCTCGCATGGCAATACCTCCTCTGTACTTGTGAATGAGCGATCAATCCGCCCATTGCCTCATGCACAGTCAGTATGGCAGGGGACGATTCTGATGTCAAGCGGTGCGATCATTCCTGCGGGGTGACGATGAGACGGTTGGCGAATGGTGTCGAGGGGTCATCTGCTCCGCTTGGGATAGAGCACTCCGGTACGAGGGCGCCCTCAAAACATAGATTTCCTTCGACACCTCCCGGGCAGCTCCCGTTGCAGTAGCCCCAGTTGTCCGTGATCTTGATGCGGGGTTGGTAGATGCAGGCACCGAGGCCGCCGTCTTCGCGGGGGTAGTCGGCATCCCAACACCCGGCGGTGGCGATGGAAGCACCAGCATCATTCCATACACCATCGCAGCGGGTGAGGCCTACTTGGCCTTCGCAGGTGTAGGAGTTGATGAGGTGAACGGCTCCTTTGGTGCAGCCGGCAGCACTGGAAGTGCCGAAGGTCGCACCGTTACACTCGGGGAGGTGGTTGGGGATGGTTGAGTTGTCTATGGTGAGTGCTTCGCGATTTTCTCCCCAATCGAAAATCATGCTGCGGATGGGCATTTGGTCTGCGTTCATGAAATCGGACTTGACACGATTTCGACAATGGGAATGTTCTTGTATCTCCCCTGCCAGACATGACCGACAGTATTGTGTTTCGTATTGAATATCCGCGTGTGCGCAAGCGTGATGCCCTGCATGAAAGGAGCGAGCACCGCATCCTCCAACGGTTCGAGCAAGAGGTGGACATGATTCGTCATGAGGACGAAGTGGTAGATACGAACGGGATAGCGTTCTTGATAACGATGCAGCAACTCAAGATACTGTTCGTAATCTCGCTTTCCATGAAAGATCGCACGCCGACCATTCCCCCGATTGATGACGTGGTAGAGAATGCCAGGATCTTGGATGCGTAGTGCTCTTCCCATAGGAAGTCAGTATAGCAAAATCGGACTTGACACGATTTCGATTTCACACGCTGACACGATTTCACACGCGATTTTCACTGACACGATTTCCATGATCCTGGATCTTGATGCGGGGTTGGTAGATGCAGGCACCGAGGCCGCCGTCTTCGCGGGTGAGGGAACAGGCAAAAGAATACCGCCGTTCGTGTGGAACGGCGGTGGTGCGCCAAATTATGGCGCGGCGAGGAAGATGTAGGTCTGTTCCCAGGGTGGTTCTACTGTCTCTTCGATATATGTGTACTCGATCTTACGACCTTCTTCCGTAATAGTCCCATTGCCTGTGGCTTGATCATCCTCACCTGGCGCACTAAACCAAATGGCATCTCCTTGTAGAAGACACATTGGTCCGCTGAGCCCCGCCAACCAAATCTGTGTTGGACATGGCTCAACGTACGACGCCATCTCGGCTCTGAAAAACATTGCTGCCTCTCGGAACTGCTCGTACAGTGGATCCCACGGCTCATATGGTTCCACCTGCTCCCAGGTACCCGTGAGGTCTCGTCCGAGCGTACACTGCACGGTCGCAGTTCCGTCTCGCTCGACGGTGATCTCCTCCGTGGGAGAAACGAAGCCGTCACGGCGCACGGTGATCTCGTGCGTTCCGGCATCGAGTGCGATGGTCGCCGGTGCCATGGTGCCGGTTGGCACGCCATCCAGGATGATTTCCGCGGTGACGGTGGTTCCCTCTGGCTCGATGGCGAGCGACTGGAGCGTGACGGAGAGCAGCCCGCTCCCCAGCTCCTCGTGATCGGAATCGTCATCCCCCGTATCGTCATCCCCACCCGGAATGGTCGTGTCGTCATCCCCGCTAGGTGCGACGACCCCTGGTCCGCAGGCGACAAGCGCGAAGCACGCGGTCAACGCCAAGATGATCCCTCGCATGACAATACCTCCTCTGTACTTGTGAATGAGCGATCCATCCGCCCATTGCCTCATGCGCTGTTAGTATGACGCATGACGATTACGGTGTCAAGTGACGCAATTATTCCTGCGGTGTGACGATGATACGATTTGGAAATCGGACTTGACACGATTTCCACGACAGTGTGACGATGATACGATTTGGAAATCGGACTTGACACGATTTCCACGACATGCGTTGTTAGTATTGCAGATTGCTATTTTGATGTCAAGCGAATAACCAGTGTGCAGGGACATCTGCCAACGTGTCATTGCGAGGAGTCCTCGACGCGGCAATCCCGGCCATAGGTGTACACATCCGGCAACAACAGTACGTGCATTCGTGCTGTGATGACCGGGATTGCCGCGTCATTCGCGGACTCATTCCTCGCAATGACAGGTGTGAAAGATCCCTGAGCACTGTTCGCTGCTCTTGACAAGCGTTGTCTCTTTCTGCAATACTAATAACGCATGAGGAAATGGGCGGATGGATCGCTCATTCACAACAGAACTACGGAGGTACTACCATGCGTACTGGTACACTGATGCTCGTCGCGTGCTTCGCGCTCGTCGCCTGCGGGCCGGGCGTCGTTGCACCCAGCGGGGATGACGATACGACCATCCCGGGTGGGGATGACGATACGGGGGATGACGATTCCGATCATGAGGACCCGGGGGGCGGGATGCTCTCCGTCACGCTCCAATCGCTTGCCATCGAGTTGGACGCAACCGCCGTCACCGCGGAAATCATCCTGGATGGGGTGCCGACCGGCACCATGGCACCGGCGACCATTGCGCTCGATGCCGGATCGCACGAGATCACCGTGCGTCGTGACGGCTTTGTTTCTCCCACGGAGGAGATTACCGTTGAGCGAGATGGTACCGCGACCGTGCAGTGTATGCTCGGGCGAGATCTCACGGGCGAGTGGCTAGTCCATTCAACGAGATACCCGCAGTTCCATCCGCGGCCCATCACCATAAGCATGGGATTCGTGCGGGATCCGTGGGGAGAGACCCCGTGGCCAGAGGTTGCGGAGCCGTGCCCCGTACCGATCTACGCGGTGATCAATGGACCGGGAGCTGTATGTCTCCTCCCTGAAGACGCACTTGGGATAGACAGGGGTGATTACGATCCCGATGGCGATGGTGAGGCCGAGCCCGATTTGGCAGGTGCCATCCTTAACGAGGGCACGCTCATGCACATAGGCGAAGCATGGCAATCCCCATCTGAGTGGGAAGAGATCTACGAGAAGATCGAGGAGTAGCTTACT
>JAUSKG010000019.1 GCA_030647005.1 bacterium | reverse complement strand
CCCGCGAACGCCGAAGATTACCTCAGCGTGTACGCCCGCGTGCATGGCGACGCGCCTTCCGGTCGCTAACACATCACGTTCAACACCTACAGCGTGGAGCAGGATGGCGTGCCGGTGACCATCGCGGGCCTCCCCGCGCACGGCCCGGAGTTCACCATCGGAACGGAAACGCTGGAAGCATGCGAGTCGGAAGCGACGGAGGAACCAACGTGTTCCGTCGGGGCGGCGACGCTCAGCGATTCGTGCATCCGTGAGGTGACAGCGCGGCAGCATCAAGCATACTACGAGCAGCGTATTGGGTGCACGCACGAGGGTCCGTACGCCGGATACTGCGGGCGGAGCAGCATCTTCTCGATCGAGTACTTCGGCAACTGCGCCCCGCGTTTGGTCGAATCCTTCGCGCTCCGACTGTGGAAGTACGAAGGTTCGGATGCGATCGAGGTGGATGTCCGCGATGTCTTCCACGGCGACGCCATGGCATCTCTCGACCTCGGTCTCGTGGGCGACGCGTACAGGAGCGCGGCGCTCATCGTCGAGCCCGACGAGGACGCGGTCGGGTCAGGCGAGAGCTTCACCGTCTCGCACATCGAGGGCTTCCCCATTCCCGCGAGCGGCACCGCGTCCATGGACGTCTCGGTCCAACGTCGCTACGATGCAGAGCCGGGAAGGTACCAGTTCATGCTCGAGCAGCTCACGACGACCGCGCTCGATGGTACCGCGCCCCACGTGTTCGAGGTCTTCTGGGGCGGGCAGTTCGTGATCGTTGGACCACCGGAGGCGGAGTCGTGCCGTGTGGAGGAGACGATCCTGCCGAGTGGACCGAACAATCTCGTGTTCACCACGCCAGCGTTCTCGGAGCAGTTGTTCTCGTTCGAGCTGTTGGGCACGTGCGAGGAAGATCTCTTGCTGGATACCGTGACGGTGCAGCTCGTGCGTCAGGAGGGCAACGGTTTTGTGGCCGCGAGTATCTGCGAGACGTTCGCGTGCGACTGCGAGCGTGAGGATTGCGGCGGCGGGCCTTTCGGGATCATGGACGCGAACACCGGCTACTGGCTCGGCATGGACGATGTGGGTCTCACGTTGGACGGGTCGCAGTGGTTCGGCACCCCGTTCGATCGCACCACCTATCCCGCTCCTCGGACGCGCTTGCGCATCCCCGCGACCGGCTCGCTCAAGTTCGCGCTTGCCGGTGCGCCGCTCGCGAGCGCAATTCCTGGTACCTACCGCTTCATCATCGCGGGCGCAAAGGCGATGAGCACGGATTTCGAACGGTACCATCAGTACAACCCCACCCTGGGGCCGGCGATCACCATCGGCGAGTAGTTCCTTTCCACGCGTCGTTCCGACGCACCTGTGGCCAACCTCGGTTGGCCGCTCCCCTGAGTTTTCCATCGCCCGTCATTTCGACCGAGCGAGTCGGCAAGCGAGTGGAGAAATCTCGTCCTACAGGAACACGAGATCTCTCGACTCGCGGACTCGCTCGAGATGACGAGGGAAAGTAGAGCACCTCGCTCGAGATGACGGAAGATTGGAAGGTTCGGGGGAGGACTGATCCTCTTATTCACAACCGAGAAAGGAGACACACATGTGCCGATTTGTGCTCGTGCTCGCCATGATGGCGAGCGGATGTGCGGCAACGCAGAAGCCCGTCAACGAGAGCACGATGATGCCGTGGTCCGGCCACCTCATCGTGGACTTCGAGTCCGAAGTTCCGCGCGTGATCCTGCTCTACACATTTGAGGACATCACGCCCCTGGTGATGGAGCGAGGTCTCGCAGTGACCGCGCAGCGAGTGGACAGCGACCTGTACCGGTACGGCGTCCAGCGCAGCAGAATATTCAAGGATGTTTTCGTCACGAAGGGCGGCCGCGTGTACGGATCGGTCGTCGTGGACGACTCTACGGTGTACATCCGCGCCTCCCCGTTGCTGGAGGGCAAGGAATATCGTTGCCGCGCACGATCCTCCGTATGTGGCCCCGTGTACAAGCTCGATGTCGAGGACATCATCGGCTGCGAAGGTCCGCGGTGTGATGAGCTCATCATCGAGCACAACAGCAGCGATCAACCGCTGCACATGCTGTAGGATAAGTGGCCAAGCCCCCGCGCTTGGCCACTCCCCCGAGTTTTTCACCGCTCGTCATTTCGACCGAAGGGAGAAATCTCACCAGCCCCAATTTTTTGAGGCGTGTGAGATCTCTCGACTCGCGGACTCGCTCGAGATGACGGAGGGACTGGAAGGTTCGGGGGAGGACTGATCCTCCCATTCACAACGAGAGAGGAGTTCGCAGATGCGTACGATGATGCTTGGAGTGGCACTCATTGCCGCGGCGTGCGGCACGGAGGCCCAGCAGTCGCATTGCGACGCGCCCGGCGAGGTGACTCCCGGGACGATCGAGATCAATACCGGTGAGCAAGAACTGGGCTTCGGCGCGGGCAACACGTTCGGCCAGGAGGATACCTGGACGCGCGTCCCGAAGGTACGGGAGGTTCCGGCGTGCGAGGAGCCAACGTTTCTCGTGGTGAACGTCGGGCCGGTGGATGATCCCGAGGGCGAGTTCCTCGGCGTCGCCGCGACGGTGACCGCTGGCAACTGCGGTGTCACCGTGGAGAGCGTCACCTTCGATCTGCGCATGCAGACGGAGGAGGGATACACGGTGCCGCTCAGTGGCCCGACATCGCTCCTCGCCTCGACGCGCATCGCCACAGGCAATCCCGCTGACGTGACTCCGGGCGGACGGACTGCAGATGCCTTGACCACCGAGTTGTCGCTCACCCCCGTGGGCGCGCTCGCGTGGAGCACCTACGATCCGATCGCGGTCCCCGCGCACGAGAGCCGCATCATTGGGCTTTTCGCGGAGCTCGGACCGGCGGCATCGGGCAGGTACCTGTTCAGCGTCGTCGGTGGGAGTGCCAGCTTCGACACGGGGGATCGCACGCACGGCCTCCGTGGCCCGCTCTTGGGCCTCTCGTTCCACGTGAGCGAGCCGGAGCCCATGCGATGTACGCAGCTCAAAGCGCGCGTCTGGGGTCTCGTGCCCGCAGCAAACCCCGACCCCAACGAGCACGAGCGCGTGTTCGTGGCCGAGATCGGTGGCAGCAACTGCGACATCTCCCTGGACCACATCGAGATCGCCACACGGAGCATCGTAGACGTAAACGGTAGTGGCGACGAGTGGGCGATGTACACGAACTTCGATCAACTCGCCAACGATGTTGTCGTCACGGTGTACCGGGCGTCGTACCGCAGCCACGAGATACACTGGGAAGAGCCGTTCGCAACAACCACCGCCGATGTCCCCGGGCTCGCCTCGAGGCGCACCATCGGCGTCGACATGGTTGTCCCTGCAGGTGCCGCCCTCATCATCGAGGTGTACCTCATGGTGAATGCCGACGCGCCTCCGGGTGAGTACCTGTTCGCACTCGAGGGCTTCAGCGGAACGGTCGTCGAGACAGGCGACGCGTACACCGGGTACGGGTTCGCCATGCCCGTCCACGGCATGCCCTTCTCCATCACGGAGTAACGGTTCCCGCGTTTTCCGATGCGGCGCCCCTGCGCGCCGCCAGTGGCCAAGCCCCCGCGCTTGGCCACTCCCCCGAGTTATCCATCGCTCGTCATTTCGACCGAGCGAGTCGGCAAGCGAGTGGAGAAATCTCGTCCTACAGGA
>JAUSKG010000018.1 GCA_030647005.1 bacterium | reverse complement strand
AAGGCCGCGGTGACGGGCGACACCGTTGGTGATCCGTACAAGGACACGGCGGGACCTGCCATCAACCCGATGATCAAGATCGTGAACATCGTTGCACTGCTCATTGTTGGATTGCTCTAGGAAAACGAAAGGAGGATGTCGTGATACGATCATGGTTGCAGGGTGTCAGGGAGCGACTCATGCGAGACGAGCTCATCGAGCCGATCGTCTCATGGTGGTACTCACTCCGTGAACGTCGCCGGTACCTCATCTGGCGCGCGGAGGTCGAGCGTGAAAACGCGGCTACGCGCGCAGCGCAAAAACCGAAAACCTGACCGCAATGACCGCTCGGCTGTGCCGAGCGGTCATCCACGTCTTCTCGCTTGACACCTATCCACCTCCGTGCCAAACTCTTCAGAGATCATACTGCACACTCCCCTATGCACGTCTCCGTCACCACGCTCCCGAAATCCGCAGTCGAACTTGAAATCACGCTCGATGCCGATGAGCTCACGCCGTACCTCACGAAGGCCGCGGCCGCGTTGTCGCGCGAGCACCCGCTCAAGGGATTCCGCCCGGGCAAGGTGTCACTCGACATTGCAATCGCGCAGTACGGCGAGATGGCCGTGTACGAGGAGGCCATGGATCCCGCCGTGCGCGATACCTACGTGCGCGCCGTCACCCAGGAGCAGCTCACGACGGTCGGACCGCCAAAGGTGGAGGTCCTCCAGCTCGTGCCGGGCAACCCCGTGCGGTACAAAGCAACCGTCGCGATCCTGCCGAACGTGACACTCCCGACACTCGCAGACATCCGCGTGACGAAGCGTCCAGTGAAGATCACGGATGCGGACCTCGAGAAGGCGCTCGGCGATCTCCGGAAAATGGCACCGGTGGAGGTGCTCGTGGACCGCGCCGCGACCGCGCAGGACAAGGTCGTGGTCACCATGGTGCTCTCGCGAGATGGCGTACCGCTTGAGGGTGGGCACGCAGACGGCCACCAGATCTACCTCGATGAGGACTACGCGCTCCCGAAGGTGCGCGAGGAGCTCATCGGCATGGCGAAGGGCCAGGAGAAAACGTTCGATGTGACATTCCCGAAGGATCACGCGCAGCAGCAGTTCGCCGGCTCCACCGTCTCATGCACCGTGAAGGTGACGGATGTGTACGCCGTCACGTACCCCGCCGTGGACGATGCGTTCGCGCAGCGTCTCGGGCTTGATTCCCTCATCCAGCTGCGCGGGCGTGTCCGCGAGAACCTCGAACAGGAAGCGAAGCAGAAGGCGCGCAGGCAGGAGGACGTTGAGCTCCTCGACCAGCTCGCGGACGGCATGGACACCGCGGTGCTGCCGGAGATCCTCATCACGAACGAGGCACACCGCATGGTTCAGGAGCTGGAGCACAACGTCACGCAGCGCGGCTTGCCGTTTGAGGACTACCTCGCGCAGCTCAAGAAGACGCGCGACGACTTCCTCATCGAGATGGCACCGGAGGCCGTCCGCCGCGTGAAGGTCTCGCTCGCCACGCGCGCAGTGTCCGTCCAGCACCCGGAGGTGTGCGTCGTTGCGGACGCGGACGTTGACGCGGAGATCGAGAAGCAGCTCAACCACTACAAGGATGACGCGGGGTTCACCGAACGTATCAGGTCTGAGGAGTCCCGCGACTACGTGCGCAACATGCTGCGGAGTCAGAAGGTTCTCGAGTGGATGCGCGAGCAGGTGCAATGGAAAGAAACATCACGCTAGCGTAAACAGGAAAACACCCTCGTCCATGGGACGAGGGTGTCTGTTTAGGTGCCTCCTGCACCCGTATCATTCGTAGTATCTCGGTTGATCCAACCGCCAAGGTGCAGCGCGCTGAACGTGAGCGCGCCATAGAAGAAAGGGATGGGACCCGCCCAGTACCGGATGGCGATAGTGAGACCGATGCACGCAATGACATCGAACAGGAGCAGGTCCTCCCGCAGACACGCCTTCCGATAGTGAACGCTGCGGTGCGCCAGGAGTACACCACCAACCGCCGCGATCAGGTTCATGACCATGCCGTCCATCACGCACCTCCCGTGAGGGCGCGTGCGCGTGCGGCGCGCGCGAGCGAGAGGCCAGTGAGTGCCGAGAACCAACACGCGTAGGGCGCGAGCGATTGTACGCGGCCCACCGCGAAGAGCAGCGTGAGGATCAGCACGAGGACACCGAAGATGGCTGCGGAAGAGGCGATGGCGCGTGCGCCGTAATGCGACGGCGTCCAGCACTCCCGCGTGACGATGCCAACGCAGATGATGGTGAGGATGTGGATGAGCACCATCACGCACCTCCCCGATGCTCGGCGAAAGCGACGCGGAATGCGGACTGGATGATGATAGCCGCGACCACACCGTACAGTGCCGCGGTGAGCATCCAGAGCAGTATGACGAGCACGACGCCGTAGTCGAATGCGGTGGCGATGATCGCAAATGCGCAGGTGATGCCCGCAGCGACGAGCACGCCAATGACTCCAGCGGCCTTCCGGAGCGACCAGCGAAATGCGGCACGACTGAACACGAGCAGGCCGAATCCGTAGGCCACGGTCATGACCATGAGCGGGATCATCTTCGACTGCGATGCTGTAATGATTTGTGCAAGGAACTCCATCAGAACCTCCTCTCAATTCTCCTTCTGAGGATAGCACGTATCGCGCGCGAGGTCAAGGGACGTACAACACCCTCGTCCGATTGGACGAGGGTGTTCACTGACGTGTGCGCTGCTGCGTGCGCACGAAGGCCATGAGGAGTGTCCCAACGAGCGAGCACGCGAGACCGACGATTGCAGCATCGTATCGCGGGAGCGGCGAGAACGTCGCCATCAAGAACGGGATGCCACAGAGCAGATTGCCGATAGCGAGAACCATGATCGCGCTGGATGCATCGGATGCCCAGGGACGCTCCTCGGGGATACGCTCCTGGAGGTCGTGGGCCGCGTGCATCACCACGAATGCGTAGAAGGTGGCTGCGATGACGCAGAGTGTGGTCGCCACCGTCATCCCTCGCGCGCCGGTGTCGTTGCGTCCGTGTGGCCGGACGTGAATAGGCAGGAGATCCATGCGAACACCGAGAAGATCAGGAGGGCTCCTGACTCCGCGAGTGTGCATGTGCCAACGAACCAATCGTAGCAACAGCTGCCGACGGCGATGAACCAGACGACGCACGAACTCAACCACGCTTGCCAACGTGGTTTGGCATCAGCGATGGACATGCCGATCAAGATCCCGACGATGAGACACCCCGCAAACGGGGCAGTTCCGATGAGCATGGGAGTCATCGCGCGGACCCTCCCTGCTTCCACGCACCGATGGTCTCGCGTGTGACGATTCCCATGCCGACGCTGATCGTCAGGGAGAAGAGCACGAAGAACAACGCGTGGATCACTGTGGCATCGGCGTTGCGGTGCATGGCGAGGACGAGGGCCGCCACGACCGCGGGGCACCCGATGATCATCACCTCGTACTCGTTATCCCACCGCACAGCGTGCAACGTCGCCATGATAGTGCTGATGCTCACGAACGCGATGAACACCCAATCCAACGTACTGAGGTGTGTAACCATTGATCACGCTCCTGTTGTGAAGGGTCTACGGTGACCGTACTACGACGTACGCACCGTGTCAAGGTGCTACGCTGGAACTAATCTCCCTCGCTCGCTATGCCGCTCATCGGTGCTCACGTCTCTATCGCCGGCGGAATGGAAAACGCACCCGTTTCTGCGGGCGCGGAGGGATGCGAGTGCTTCCAGATGTTCACGCGCTCGCCGCGTGGGGGCGCGGCACCGCCGCTCACCGATGCGATCGTTCGACAGTTCCGTGACGCGTGCGCGCAACACGGGTTTTCCACGTGGGTCGTGCACACGCCGTACTACATCAACCTCGCATCGGAGCGACCCGTCGTGCGTGCGGCTGGTAGCCGCATCATTCGCGAGGAGCTCGAGCGCGCATCCGCCCTCGGTGCGCGGTACGTCATGACGCACCTCGGGTCCACGAAGGCGGTGGGCGAGGAGCGCGGCGTGCAGCTCGCCATTGAGGGAATCGCGGACGCGCTCAGCGGCTACACCGGCTCTGCCGAGTTCCTCATCGAGATCGCCGCGGGTGCCGGCGCGGTCCTCGGCGATACGTTCGAGGAGATCGCAACGATCATCGCGGGGGCGGAATCTTTGTCATTTCGACCGAGTCCGCGAGCGGAGAAATCTCGTTCTGCTGAAGAGATCTCTCGACTCGAGGACTCGCTCGAGATGACGAAAGGAATCGGTGTCTGCTTCGACACGCAGCACGCGTTCGCCTCCGGCTACGATCTCCGCACCACGGCAGACGTTGACCGCGTACTGCGGGAGTTCGATGCGACCATTGGCCTCGATCGCCTGTGCATGTCGCACGTCCAGGACTCCAAGGTGGAGATCGGCGCGAATCGCGACCGCCATGAGCACGTGGGCGATGGCGCAATCGGCGCGGACGGCCTGCGCGCGTTCGTGCGTCACCCCGCGATCGCGGACCTCCCGCTCATTCTTGAAACGCAACCGGAAAAGCGAGCGCGGGACATTGCAATGCTCAAGGCGTTTCGTGACGCCTAGCGTGTAAAAAATCTTCACGCAGCGTATTGTCCAGTCGCATACCGCCCCTCCCCCTCTCACTCCCCCTCCCCACTCCGTGGAGAGGGGGAGAATCAGAAATATACTTACCGGAACACGCCCGTCCCGATCCAGAGCGCGGTGATTGCGGTGAGTGCGAGCACGGCAGTGACGATGGAAACCACCATCGTGCCGGCCACGAGCGGCTGGCCGATATCGAACTCCTCGGCGAGGGTGAAGGTCGTAATCGCGAGCGGCGTGGCACCGAGTGTGACGCCGACGACGAGCGGGATTCCGGAGACACCGAGGAGCGTGAGTGCTACAAAGCTCGCGACGGCGGGGAGGAGCACCTTACTGATGCCGAGTGGGATCGCCCACCGCCAGGGGACGCGCGCGAGTGAGAGGTCGTGCGCGAACGCGCCGAGCGCGATGAGCGCGACCGGTGCGGCGGAGCTCGCCACGGCACTGAGGGCACTCTCGAGCGGTCGCGCGAGCGTCGTGATGCCGAGGAGCGGGAGGGCGAGGGCGAGGAGCACCACCCAGAGGAATGGGAGCTCGAAGAGCTGATGCCACGATGCCTCGCGCTTCCTGCGTGGCGCGTGCGCGGTGAGCGAGCCGAGGCCCGCGCCGAGCGCGACGATGATGAGCGCGACCGCGCCCATCGCGGCGATGCCGGCGCCCTCGGCACCGAATGCGTAGGTGGCGAACGGGAGCCCGAAGTACGCGGTGGAGCCGAACATGAGGAGCGTCGGCGCGAGCGCGCGAACGTCCTTCCGCGGCCGGAACACATGCACGCCAAGCGCGAGGCAGCCGACGGCTACATGTCCGATGACGATACCGAGCAGGTACCGTGCGTCCACTGCACTGAGTGCCGCGGTCCCGTGGAGGTGGAACACGGATTGGAAGATGAGCGCCGGCAGCGCGACGACGAAGGCGTAGCGGTTGAGCGCGTGCACGGCGCCATCGGACTTCCGATCGAGGTGCCGCCAGAGCCACCCGAGCGCGAGGAGTCCAAAGGTGGGGACGAGCGCGGCGAGGAGTGCGGTGAGCATAGGATACCATCACGATACCACAGAGAAACGCTCCGACGAGTGTCGGAGCGTTTGCGGTTCATGCGGTTTGCGCGGGCCAGAAGGTGGCGAGAAACCCAGAGAACGCCGTGGCACGCATGCGGTCGTAGTTCGGATTCTCGAGCACCCGCGCGCGGTACCCGTCGAGGATCTCCGTGCCGTGCACATCTCGCCGAATCGGCTCGATGGCGATGAGCGCACGGTGCTGGAGATCGTACGTCACCACGAGCCGATGTCCGTTCGGATGTGTGACGATCGCGTAGGCGGTCCGCACATCCGATGCGCAGTAGAACTGCTGTTTCTGTGCGATGCGCATCGGGTTATACGGACCAGCCACACGCGCGCCGCGGACGGTCTGCTCGAACGCGCGTGCGGCGCGATCGAGATCCCCGAAGATACGGAGGAGACGATCGTGGAGTCGGGACGCGTGATACGTCTTCGGTTCGCACCAGGGTGCGACGGACCACGTGCCAAGCACCGTATCTGCCTGCGCCACGATGGCGTTCTCGTACGCGCGATCCTCATCGCGCTTCGGAAGGAACCCGCACGTCGCGAGGTGCGGGACCTCGTAGAGTGCGGTGAGGTCGTACTCGTAGAGGAACTGCAGGACCTGCAGCTCGTCTACGACATCGTAGACGGTGTCGTCGCGCTGCTGCCCGCGCTGTCGGTGGCCGTCTTTCGGCGTGCAGCAGGTGAGCCGAAACCCGCGCTCGTCGTACGGGCCCGTGCGCGGACCGGCCAGCGCATCGCGCGCTCCTTCCGGGACGCGCTGGATCACCGCGACGGTGAAGCTCGCCTTCGCGAGCTTGCGCGTGGTCGCCGGTGTCGCCGGCATGCCGTGGATGCCCTGCTGCGGATCGCGGAAGGTGATGACGAGCTTCGGGCTCGTCTCGTGCACGAGCCGCTCAGCACCCGTGCGCATGCTGCGCTCGTGACGACGATCCACCTGCACGTGGATGCTGCGGACCCGATCGCCGATGGCGCTGGGGACCCGAGCTCGGTGGCGCCGCTCGTGCATCGTCGTCGCGTAGCGCGGCGTTCCGCCGGAAACCGGACGGCGCGCCGTATGCTGCTTGCGCGAGCGTCGCGCCTGATCACGATGATCCTTCCCATACCGCCGTGCATCGCGTGCCATGTTGCCGCCTCCTCGTGCTGTGAGATGCCGCCCACCGTGGGCAGCACCTTCACGCTAGCGCGAACGCGCGCATGTGTCAAGCACGGCATTACATCCATTTTGAGCAGTCCACACCCCATGAGGATAACCAATGCCTCCGTGTCAAAAACGATGAACAGCAGGAAAGGCCCAGTATTTCTCTCATGCGAGTCGTTGACGCGCACGATGCACCATGCTACGCTCCCCATGTTGCGAGGCGTGATGCCACGCGCAACCTCCGGCATCGGGAGATGTGGGAGCAACTCTGAAACGCGCCACACCGACGTGAAAATCGGATCGGCGCAACATCCGGGAGGATGACATGGGTCGTTCACAACAAGAAGAGTCGGGAACAGAGACCAACAGTATCTTCACGCTCTCCTGGGAGGATCGGCGCGATAACTTCGTCCGCGCGCAGTTCGCACAGGACGCGTGGTACGGCCGCGAGGACATCGAGGCGTGGCTCGCGTTTCAGCGCGAGGCGGATAAGCCGGACCTCACGCAGTGGGCCGCGCTCGTGCTCGGTGCGCACTCGGGGAACCGGCGTTCCGACTGGCGCAGGAAGGATTCCTGGACGCTCAGGACATGGAACGACGACTGGGCAATCTCGGGCTGCCTTGAGCGGTGTGCAACGCCGCAGCAACACCCCGCACGCTTGTACTTGTCCTACGAAGGTCCCGCCATCATCCGATTGTTGGCCGCGCTCGACGAAACACAGGTTGACCTCTACTTCGGTACGACCGCCGTCCCGGTGCTGCGTCTCCACGGCGGCTCCGACGTATTCGTGCTCGATCCCCCCGCTGAACGGCGGGGTCACGGTCAAGAGCGACCGAAGGTCGAAGGGCGGCGAGCCGTCGCGATGCTCTCCGCCTGCTCCAGCGCGCAGCTCGTTGATGTCCTCATCGCCGAATGGCATCACCGACGCCCCAAGTGGCAGGAGGCACGCATCGCGCTCTGCGGTGCACTGTACGTGGAGCTCATCACTGCGCGAGGTCTCATCGAAGCCGATTTCACCACCGCGATGGCCTGCAGCGAAGATGGGCGAAGGATCATGAACGCGGATGCCGTCATCATGGTCGAGCCCAGACCGGAGGGAGGATGGAGGGCGGTGGAGTTCGTGCAGCGCAACTGCGGCGGCGGCTCCATGTTTCGGAGTGCCGAGCGTTCCGCGAGCACGCGGATGCAATATCCCTCTCCCGTCACCCTCGCTGACTTCCGTGAGGCCATTGCCTCAGAGGAGCTCTCCTCCTTCATCGAGGGGATATGGCCCATCTTCACCGGCCAGGGCGCGATCGAGCAGACCTACGTCATCTTGTACGACGCGCGGGTGCTCCTCACGCGCGCCTGCCACGCCCCCCACCACCTCCGCGCACCCGACTGCGGGATTGGGGTGCTGATCACGGATCCTGCACGCGACGAACGCGCGCCTCCCGCATGACCCACAGACCCCTCCGACGCATGTCGGAGGGGTCTTACGCTGTGGAGCTGCTTACACCATTTCACCGCGCGCGGTGCGGGGGCTCCTCGCCGGCGAACACCGAAAGAATGCTCTCGGCGGCCATGCGGGACATTGCCTGGCGGGCTTCGAGGGTGGCGGACGCGATGTGGGGGGTGAGGATGACGTTCGGCATGGCCTTGAGCTTGAGGTGGTCCTCGGCGAGACAGGCGATGGATGGTTCGCACTCGAAGACATCGAGCGCGGCACCGGCGAGCTGTCGCATGACGAGCGCATCAATGAGTGCTTCCTCGTCCACGATGGGGCCGCGCGACGTGTTGATGAGGTACGCGGTCGGCTTCATCTTTGCGATGCGCTCCTCGTTGAGGAGGTGGTGGGTCTGCGGGAGAAGGGGGACGTGGAGGGAGACGACATCGGACTCGCGGAGGAGGTCATCGAGCGCGCGGAATTCACCGCCAAACTCGCGCTCGAACTCCGGACTCGTCTTGGGGTCGCTGTAGAGGACACGCATGCCCATGCCCGTCACACAACGCTTCGCCACGGCGAAACCGATGCGGCCGAGCCCGACGATGCCGAGCGTCTTCCCCTTGATCTGCGGGCCGAGGAAGAGGAACGGGTCCCACCCCTTGTAGCGGCCGGCCTTCGCGTAGTTGTCCGCGGCGGGAATGTGCCGCAGGAGCGCAAAGAGGAGCGCGACGGTGTGCTCGGCGACCGCATCGGTGAGGACGCCCGGCGTGTGGGTCACGGGAATACCGCGCTGCTTCGCTGCGTCGAGATCAATGTTGTCGGTGCCCACTGCGTAGTTCGCCACTACTTTGAGGTTTGGTGCGCCCGCATCGAGCACGCTGCCATCGATCGTGTCCGTGAGGAGGCAGAGGAGCGCGTCGGGCTGGTGTTCCTTGAGCGCGGCGATGAGCTCCTGCTTCCGGAGCGCGCGATCCATCGGATTCACGATGACCTCGTGCCGCTTGGCGCGGAGGAGCGCGAGGCCTTCATCGGGGATGTTGCGGGTGACGTAGATGGTCATAGTGCTGCAACCGTAGAACAATGGCGTAGCGGAGGCCTTCAGGCCTCCATCCAAAGTGGTGGGCGGGTTGGTGGCGAAAGGCGGATGGAAACCTAAAGGTTTCCGCTACACCATGCAAGCGCAAGGGTGAGGAGGCATTTTTCTACGGTCTCGGTATTGCGAGCTGCGCGATGCGGTACTTCGCGAGTGTGACCTTCGCGGGGAGCTTCTTGAGGATGCCGCGCTGCGCGCCCATGTGCTGAATGACGCTCTCGGCGTTCGTCATGCCGAGGCGGAGCGCGGTGGGCGCGTCCCAGCCCAGCGCGAGGCCGGTGGTGAAACCGGAACCGAATGCATCACCGGCACCGGTGGTGTTCACGGCCTTCACCTTCCGCGCGCTCGCGAACCAGGTGCTCCCGCCGACGCAGGCGTATGCGCCACGTGCGCCGTCGGTCATGAGCACGTAGCGCGCATCGCCGATGGCGCCGACGTTCGTCGCTGCGCAGAGCCGCGCGAGCGTCACCTCCGCGTGCTCGGTGCTCGGCGAGGAGAGCAGCCGCATCGCCTCCTCGCGGTTCACGTTGAACACCGTCACATCTCGCAGGAGCGGGAGGAGCTTCGCGGTGCCCGCGGCGAGTTCACCGCTGCCCGGGTTCCACGCAACGGCGATGCCGTGCTCGCGTGCGTGGCGGAGCACTCGCCGCGCGAGCGCGAGATCGCCGCCGAGCGAGGAGAGGGAGATCCAGCGTGCCCGGAGGTGCGACCACGCGATGTCGCGCACCGCGATGGCACTCGACGCTCCGCGATGGACGAGGATGGTGCGCTGGCCGGTGCCGGAGAGGAGGATGACCGCGTACGCGGTGCTGCGCTTCCCATCGCGCTGAAGCAATCGCGTGTCCACGCCATGCTCCTGCAATGCCCCACGCACTTCCGCAGCACCGGCATCGTCACCCACACGGCACACCGTGGCGGTCCGCAGCCCGCCGAGCTGCGCGAACGTCACCGCGGCGTTCATTGCGCCACCGCCGGTCGTGAAGATCGGCGCCGCAATCTCAATCTTCGCGCCGAGCGGCAAGCACTGCTCGAGACCCGTGGGAGATGTGGCATCCTCGCGCACCTCCCACGCGCCGGAGCGCAGGAATACATCACGTGTTGCCGCACCGATTGTCACGACATCAAACATACTCCTCCAGTGTACCAAAAATACGCGCGAGGCCTACGCCCTGCCGGCGCTCCCGAACATGACGATGCGCTGCTCGACGATGCGCTGGACGGAATCGCGCGCCGGGCCGAGGAGCTCCCGCGGGTCGTAGAGCTGCTTGTGCTCGATGAGCGTCTCGCGTACCGCAGACGTAAACGCGATGCGGAGATCGGTATCCGTGTTGATCTTGCAGACGCCGTTCCCAATCGCCTGCCGCACCTGCTCATCCGGTATGCCCTGCGCACCTTCCAGGCGCTGGCAGTCACCGAGAAGCGCGCAGTACATCTCCGTCTCGCCGACGAGCGACTCCGGAACCGACGAGGCCCCGTGGAGCACGAGCGGGACTTTCGGGAGGAGCGCATGGATGCGCTTGAGGCGCGCAATATCCAAGACAATTGCTGATTGCTGATTGACGGTTGGCGATTTGCGGACCCCATGCGCGGTGCCGATGGCGACCGCCAAACTGTCACACCCGGTGCGTTCAACGAAGTCGAGCGCTTGCTCCGGAATCGTGTACGTCGCTTCGCGATCCGCAACCGATACCGCATCCTCCGTTCCGGCAATCGCTCCGAGCTCCGCCTCCACAACAACACCCGCATCGTGCGCCCACCGCACGACCCGCATCGTATTGCGAACATTTTCATCGTATGGAAGCGACGAGCCATCGTACATGACACTCGTGTATCCGGCTTTGATCGCCGCGCGGATGATGTCGATGTCCTTTCCGTGGTCGAGGTGCAAAACAACCGGCACGCGAACCCGCGCCGCTGCAACGCGCATCATCGCGAGGAGCTCTTCCATGCCCGCATACGCGATCGCCCCCTCGCTCGTCTGGAGGATCACCGGTGCGCGCTGCGCCACCGCTCCGCGGATGATGCCCTGGAGCAGCTCGAGGTTGTTCACGTTGAATGCACCGATGGCGTATCCGCCGCGGAGGGCTTTCTGGAGGAGCTGCACGGGATTTTTTGCGAGCATAGAAACTACATCGCTACCGCGGTGATTTTCGCGTGTTGCTTGAGGGCGCGCGCCATCTTTGCTCTCGTGAGGAGGCCGTGCTGCGGACCGATCTCCTCGACGGCACTCGCGGCGTTTGCAGCACCCCAGCGCAGGGCCTCTGCGATGGACTTCTCACTGAGGAGTGCGCCCACGACCCCCGACGCCAAACTGTCACCGGCACCAGTACGCTCCTTCACTGTCGCAGGAAATGCAGGTACGTGCCAGACCTCACCGCCATCAAACGCGTACGCGCCCTCCGCTCCGTCCGTGACGACTACGGCTGCCGGCCCGAGCTTCCAGAGTGCCGTCACGAGGTGCCGGATATCACGCCCATTCTTCTCGCCGAGGAGCTCGTGCCCCTCCTCCATGTTCACGAACAGCACCGTCGTCACGCGGAGAAGCTGCTTGAGCGCACGCGCGCCGGCGCGGAGCTGGTACGACCCTGGGTTGAACCCGATCTTGACCCCTCGCCGCTTCGCGAGCGCAACGACATCGCGATAGAGCGGCGCGAAATCCTCACCCATCTCCGAGAGGTAGAGCCACCGCGTGGCGCCGAGCTTCGACGGCAGCCGATACCGGCGCGGGTGGAGCACGCCGAGAATCGTGCGGTCGCCCTTGTACGTGATGACGACCGAGTAGCTCGACCGACTGGAGCGCGCCTGCGTCTTCTTGAGGAACTTTGTGTCAACGCCCTCCTCCCGCATGCGCTCGAACGCGAGCGTGCCCGTGGGGTCGTGCCCAACGATGGAGTAGATCGCGGTCTTCCGCCGCAACCGCGCGAGCGCGACAGCGACGTTCGCCGCCGACCCCGCGATCTGCGGCTCGAAATCCTGCACGGGAATCTTCGCGCCGTACGCGATGCACAGCTTGCACCCGTCCTCCTCCTTGAGCGAGCACTGGAGCGACGCGTCGTCGAGCACGATGAACGTATCGAGCTTGACATCGCCAATGGTGATGAGGTCGTACATAGCTCATCGCGCGCATCGAAGCTCGTATGCTTCGTCATCATACGTCCTGGGATCATCGGGAAGGTCCCGCACGATGCTCGGGTTGCACCCTGCACGGCTGCATCGTTCTAGCCCGCCACCCCAAGCATACGAATAGGTGCCAGAAAACTGCGCGCAATATTGCGCTTTAGAAATAAAGAACACGTAGAGGCCGCTCAATACGAGTAGCACGAGGAGAGCACCGATGATCATGCGCGGACGTTTCCAGCGTGGTGTATCCATAAGGATGATGGTGGCTACATGAGTGCATCAATGATCCACGGAGCCGTCATCCCGTACTTCTCCAACAGTTCCATGGGTTTGCCACTCTCGCCAAAACTGTTCGGCATGCCGATGGGGGTGATGGGGGTGGGGTGGTGGCGGGCGAGGAGCTCGGCGATCGCACCAAAGAGGCCTCCGGTGATTTGGTGCTCCTCCACGGTGACAACGCGGCCGGTCTTCTTTGCGCTCGTGACGATCGTGCCGTAGTCGAGCGGTTTGATCGTGGGGCAGTTGATGACCTCCACGTCCATGCGGCCGGCGCGGGTGAGGCGGTCGCGGATGAGCGCGGGCGTCCACTTCGTCGTCTGTCGCGCGCGCTGCATCGAGTGGCCGTGGAGGGACGAGGACTTCACGCGCTTCGCGATCGCGGGGTAGCGTTCGAGGAGCCGCGTGATCGCCACGCGGTTTCCTGCGAGTGCCTCTGCGGCGAGGAGTGCCTCAAAGACGAGCGGGCCCGCGGCGATGATCGTCGCGTCGCGCCCCGTGCGGAGCACCTGCGCCTTGCCGATGGCGAACGGCGCGCGCGGCGTCGTGATGACCGGCGTCGCCTCCCGCGTGAAGCGCAGGTAGACCGGCCCACGGTATTCCGCGGCTGCGAGGACCGCCTTCCGCGTCTCGTACACGTCGCACGGCGCGAGCACGACCATGCCCGGGAGCACGCGCATGATCGCGATGTCCTCGAGCGCCTGGTGCGTGGCACCGTCCGGCCCCACGCTGATACCCGCATGCGCACCCGCGATCTTCACGTTCGCCTCACCGTACGCGATGGCGAGGCGCGTCTGCTCCCAGTTGCGCCCGGGCGAGAACACCGCGTAGGATGACGTGAATGGCACCTTGCCATAGGTCGCCATGCCCGCAGCGAGCCCTGTCATGTTCTGTTCGGCGACACCTACCTCAACAAAACGCTCCGGGAAACGCTCCGCGAACGCGAGCGATCGCGTGGACTCCGTGAGGTCGCAACACAGCACGACGACGTTGCGGTCGCGCTTCCCCGCCTCCACCAAACCCTCCCCGTACCCATTGCGGGTTGGGACCATCTCGACGTTCTTGAAGAACAACTTCGGGTTGAGCGATTTCGAGAGCATAATGACCTTCACGCGTGCTATTCGTGTTCCCCCACGATCTTCCCGCGGAGCGTGCGGAGGTCGTGGAGCGCACGCCGCGCTTCATCGGAGTTCGGCGGCTTGCCGTGCCAGACGAAATCGTACTCCATGAAATCCACGCCCTTGCCCGGGATGGTGTGCGCGAGGATGAGGACGGGCTTCTCGACGACCGCCTTGGCGAGGTTGCACGCGTCGATGATTCCCTCGATGTTGTGCCCGTCCACCTCGATGACGTGCCAGTTGAACGCTTCGTACTTCGCGCGGAGCGGTTCGAGGGGCATGATGTCCTCGGTCGCACCATCGATCTGGATATTGTTGCGATCCATAATCGCGGTGAGGGCGGCGAGTTTCTGCTTGCCCGCGAACATGATGGCCTCCCACGTCTGCCCCTCCTCCTGCTCGCCGTCGGAGAGGATGCAGTACGTCTGGAACTTCACGCCATCCATGCGCGCGGCGTACGCGTAGCCCACGGCTTGGGAGAGCCCCTGGCCGAGCGGGCCGGAGGGATTCTCGATCGGCGGGAGCGCGTGCTTATGCGGGTGACCCTGGAGCCGTGAGCCGAGCGTGCGGAGCGTCGTCCGCATCTCGCGCTTCGAGAGGTAGCCCGCGTGCGCGAGCGTCGCGTACCACACGGGGCAGATGTGACCGTTCGAGAGGAAGAGGCGATCGCGGTGCGGGTCGTCTGGATGCTTCGGATCGTGGTTGAGCACCGCGAAGTAGAGCGCGGTGAACACATCCGCCATGCCGAGTGGGCCAGCAGAGTGCCCCGATCCGGCCGCAACGAGCATGCGGATGACATCCTGCCGTATCGCGTTCGCGGTCCGCTCGAGCTGTTTGATCGTCATGCACCTCCATCATAGCAAAACGAGAGCGTCATGCTCTCGTTTTGCGCTGTGCATCACTCCACAACAATGGATCCGCGCATGGTGCCGTGTCCGGCACCACAAAAAATGTTGCAGCTCATGGGAAACGTGCCGATTTTTTGTGGAGTGATCGCGATGCGCGCGATGCCGCCCGGGCTCAGGTGCTCGTTGATACCAAGGTCGGGCGCAGAGAACCCGTGGTCCACGTCAATGCTCGTCACCTCGAGCACCACGGGCTCGCCGCGTGTGAGGCGGATGGTGCTCGGAACAAATTCCCACTGCTTCGCGGTGATCGCGATGGTGCGCGGGGCTGGTGCCTCCGCTTCCGGCGGAAGCGGGAGCGGGGGCGCATCCACTGCGCGCGGCGGTGCGGTGGCGTTCCCTGGCTGCTCCACGGGGAGCGGGAGCGGCGTGGTCGGCACCGCGTCGGCGGGTGTCGGCGGCGCAATCGGTGCAGAGGATGCATCGGGCAGCGGCGGCAGCTCGGGCTCGATAAACGTCGGCGCGGGAGCGGGGGCCGTCGGCGCCGCGTCGCGCGCGCCACATCCGGCACCCATGAGCAGGACGCCAACCGCGATGCCGAGGAGGAGAACACGGGTACGGTACATAGGATGGTGCTTACGATTCATCAACCCGCAAGAAACGCCCGCCGCAGTGCGCGGTACGCCCGCGCGGGGTCGTCGGCGTCGAAGATTGCGCTCGTCGCGGCGATGTGCGTCGCACCGGCTGCACGGAGTCGTGGCGCGGTGTCCACGTTCACCCCGCTGTCCACGCCGATAGGGAGCGCGGGGTACTGCCGCCGGAGGCGCGCAATGCGCGTGAGCGTCGCGGAGCGGAACGGTCGCCCCGAGAACCCGGGCGCGTTCGCCATGACGAGAACCATGTCCACGTGGGCGATCGCGGGCGAGACCTCGCGCAGCGCCGTCTTTGGGTTGATCGCGAGGCCCACCTCCTTGCCGGTGAGGTGCACATCCGCGAGGAGCTCCGCGAGCCGCTCAGTCGCCTCTGCGTGAACGATGATGCGCTGGACGCGCGCGAGTGCGCCCCACGCCGCAACGGCCTGGAACGGCTCACGCACCATGAGGTGCACCTCAAACCGCGCGGGTGTCCGCCACTGGGCGATGACCTTTGGTACGGCCCACGTCTTGTTTGGAACAAATTTCCCGTCCATGACATCAATCTGCACGAGTGGCGCGAGCCGCTCAGCGATGCGCAGCTTCGCGCGGAACTCCGCTTCGCGCTTCACGAGGATGGCCGGGACAACTTCGAGGCGCATACGTTATCGCTCGAGTGCCGCCACCTGCTCGAGGCGACGCACGTGACGCTCGACAGGATCAAATGGCGTCGCAATGAACGCGCGGGTGATGGCGCGCGCGTCCGCAAACGTCGTAAAGTCCGCTGCGAGCGCGAGCACATTCACGTCATCTTCGCGACGCGCGTACTCGGCGAGCTCCGGCGACTGCACCACCACCGCGCGCGCGCCGACGATCTTGTTCGCGGCGATGCTCGCGCCTCCGCCGGAGCCGCAGATCGCCACGCCGAGTGCCTCGCGCTGCTCCGCAACCGCACGCGCAACTGCAGCCGCGTACTGCGGGAAGTCGTCGTCCTCCCGATACTGCTCCGCGCCAACATCGTGCACCGTGTGGCCCTGTGATGCCAACCACGCGACGAGCTTCGCCTTGAGCGTGAACCCGCGATGATCCGCGCCAATGAAGATATCCATAGGGTCCCTGCAAAAGAGTGTCATTGCGAGCCGAGTCCTCGCTGCTCTGTCATTGCGAGGAGTCCTCGACGCGGCAATCCCGGTCATAGGCGCACCAAGCTTTCACCCCGTACCGGTACGACCGGGATTGCCACGTCACTCGCGGACTCATTCCTCGCAATGACAGGCGGGGGTTCGCAGCTCCAGCATACCAGAGCACTGCGCGGCACTCCAGCGCAAACGACCCCCGTGTGGGGGGTCGTTGGGAGAGATGGGTAGGCGATGGGAGGAGAGAGGTGGCTCTGGAAGCCGACTTGCGTACGGTCGCCAGAACCGCCATCACCTACCCGTCTCCTCCCCTCAAGGATCGCGCGTGCGATCGCTGAGGGGAAGCCCTGACCACACATCGCGTGTGGTCCAGGGCGTCTTTGCTACTGCTCACCGGCGCGGGCGAGAATCTCCCGTGCGATGTCGTCGTCCGACATCTGGGAATCCTGCTCGCGCGAGGCGAGATCACGATGCTTCTGCTGTTGCGCTTCGGCCTCGCTCCGCTCTTGCACTTTCTTCACGCGCCGCGCATCCTGCGGGGTCACGTGTCCGGCGGCAACGAGTGCATCACGAAATGTCTGCATCGGTCTTCCTCTCTCCGCTGGTGTTCACTCGAGCACTGCGAATGATGGGCTCACGAGGAACTCGAACTGCGATACTGCATCGCCCTCCGCCACCTCGAGCACCTCGACGACAAAGACGTAGAGTCCGACGGGTGTATGTGGTGCGAGTTCCCCGAGCTGCATCCAGAGCGACCGCGACCCCTCGATGGGAATCGGGAACGTACCGCCGTCTCGCTCCTGCTGGTAGGAGATGCCGTCCGCGCCGTTGCCGTAGATGTCGCGCACCATCGTGGGTACGAGCTCACGCTCCGTCGTCCGGAGCGCGATCGGCTCGCTGCACGAGAGGACGTCGCAGAGCGGCACGCGCCGGATGCCCTGTGCGCCCTCGATACGCAGGTAGAGACCGACGGTGATGCTCGTCACCTGCGCATCGCCGCACCCACCGACAATGTCAGCAAGCTCGATGCCGAGGCCATCCGCACTTCCCGTGTCAATGTACCGGTTCTCATGGTGGACGACTGCCACCGGCCCGCACGCCTCCTCGCGCTCGACCACCTGCTGCGGTTCGCCGCACGCGGCGCAGAGGAACACCGCAGCGACGACTCCCTTGGTGAGTGCCTTCACGCGCCACCTCCGGTGATCTCGATGGTGAGCTCGCCCCAGTCGATGATCTGACCGTAGTCGGGATGATCCGGTTTGTCGACCGTCTGGCCTGGGGCCCACTGGGCCACCGCGCCCTCAGCCATGCCAATCTGCGTCCCCTTGAGGACGATGCACGTGATGGGAGTGTCGCCGTCACGCGTGAACCCCCACGGGTGCGCGATGCGCTCCACCTCGTGGGTACCCGCGGGAACCAATGTTCTCTTGCCGGGATCGGTCACCCGCTTCGAGAAATCGAACATCTGCCACGGCTGTCGCAACGTCATCTCCATTGCGTACTCCTTGTCTCTCTTGTGAATGGGAGGACCCTTCCTCCCCCGAACTCTCCAATCTTCCGTCATCTCGAGCGAGTCCGCGAGTCGAGAGATCTCGTGTTCCTGTAGGACGAGATTTCTCCACTCGCTTGCCGACTCGCTCGGTCGAAATGACGGGCGATGGAAAACTCGGGGGAGTGGCCAAGCGCGAGGGCTTGGCCACGAGAAACGCTCACTCGATCCCGGAAATCACGATCTCAGGACCGAGGACGTTCCGAAAGACAAAGGGCTCACCGGTTCCAGTGCCGACTTCGATGTCGTGTAGCATGAGACGATACACACCCGGCTCAACGAATGACTGCATCACGACGTTGAACTCGATCGCCACGGTTTCGCCGATTGGAACGGGTAGAAAATGCTCGTGTTCGACACCGGACCTAAACGGTGTACAAACAACCAGGGAACCATCGCCGACGATACCGGGCCCGTTGCAGCGGAGTGCTTCACCGGAACCTGTCCACATGAGGCCGTCGGGATAGTCGAATGTGCCCGCGAGTGGGGCGGAGAATACTTGTGCCCCAAAGAATGTTGGTGCGCGTGCCACGAACAGTCCGACGCTCATGGAGCTCACGTGTGCATCCTCGCATCCCGCTCGGAGTAGCAGCCGAAATGCCGTGAAGACACCGCCAGGATCAGTTATTCGCGCTGGCGTTTCCGCATCGACGAGCAGGGCGGGCGTCTCACCGCACGATGCAGTGTGGAGCGCTTCGTCGAACTCCTCTTCAGACATGCAGACCTGCGTCTGCTCACCCGTGTTGACCGTGATGGTCCCGGGCATCACTTCGCCTGACGCATTGTGGTTCGCCGCCTGTTGGGTACCTATACCACACGCAGCGAGCATGAGCACCACGGCAAGCATCATGTACATCGTGACCTCTCTCTTGTGAATGGGAGGACCCTTCCTCCCCCGAACCATCGCGTTGCGATGACTCGGGGGAGTGGCCAAGCGCGAGGGCTTGGCCACTGGGGATTTACGGTGCGGGATCGATGCTGCCCTCCGGGTACTCCTCCAGCTCTGCGACGCTGGCGATCCACTCCTTGGCTTCGTCTACGGCCACGCCCTTGTCGCGGAGGTGCTGGAGCACGTCGGGATTGGTGATGCCTGCGGTGGTGACCGCGAGCATGTCCATGAAATGATCGCTAAACCTGTAGCACTCCCAGGGGGTGACGATTCCGTTCCGGTTTCCGTAGTCGTCAATGAT
This sequence comes from bacterium, assembly GCA_030647005.1. Lineage (NCBI taxonomy): Bacteria > bacterium. Next base: position 833 of record JAUSKG010000018.1, on the reverse strand, counting down.
GCGCACGAGCGACGGCGCGATGCGCGACGCTTCGCCGCCCCTGATGAGCACTCGGTCCATGGAGAGTTTGACCTCGAGGTGGAACCCCCCGGACTCCGTGCGCTCCACGCTCATGTGGAGTTTCCCCTCACGGGATAGACGCACCATCTGGAGTATCGAGACGTACTCCATCTCGAGATCGCGTGGTGCGTGGATACGCAACCCGTCTACGCGGTACGTTTCCACATCGACGTAGCGGGCTTGGAGCTCCGCCACGGAGAAGCTGTCCTCCGGATCGCGCTCCATACCCGGGAGCTCGAAGAACGTGTACGTCTCGTCTCTGCTCAAAAAGTACAGGCCCGCTTCTGCGCCCTCGGTCAGGCACGATACGTCCACCTTGAGTTTGATGCCACCCGGGTACGCCATCGCCCCCACGTCAACGCGCTCGTCGCCTGCAGGACACCCCTTGAGGATGTCCGCGGCATCCGCCATGCCCGCCTTGCGCAGCGCATCCGGCGTCTTCGCGCGGAGCGCGGCGAGCACCTTGGCGAGCTTGCTGCTCGAGCCGCGATACTCCCCATACGATGGGTGGTAGATCGCCTCGAGCACGAGCTCGTACTCCGTCCTCGTCACCGGATGCTGCGTTGCAGCACATCCGCTCGCCATCATGGCGAGCACGAGCACAAATCGGCACATGTGTGTCTCCTTTCTCGGTTGTGAAGAAGAGGATCAGTCCTCCCCCGAACCTTCCAATCTTCCGTCATCTCGAGCGAGGTGCTCTACTTTCCCTCGTCATCTCGAGCGAGTCCGCGAGTCGAGAGATCTCGTGTTCCTGTAGGACGAGATTTCTCCAC
>JAUSKG010000017.1 GCA_030647005.1 bacterium | reverse complement strand
GCTTTCTCGGTGGCCACTCTGGTCACAGGTACGTCTCGCGGAACGCATCGTTCGCGATCGTCCCGATGTTGTGTTTATTCCTGCACACGTCATTCCCTTCGCGCTCACGCTCCTGCCGCGGCGCGCACGGCCGCGGTTGGTGACGACAATCCACGATGTCGTGTTCAAGCGGTTCCCCGAAGCGTACAGTCCGCGCGAGCGTTGGTACGCGGATCGCGCCACCGCGCTCGCGGTGCGCCACGCGGATGCCATCATCGTGCCCACCGCGCACGTCGGCGGTGAGCTTGTGGAGTGGTACGGGTGCGATCGTCGGAAGGTATACGCGATCCATCACGGTGTAGAACAGGGAGTGGGGGATACGGGATCGGGGGATGGTGCGCCGTACATCCTGTACATCGGGCGGCTCGAGCGCAAGAAGAACGTCGTGCGCATCGTGCAGGCGTGGAGTGCCATCGCGCAGGAACACAGCACCCTCCAACTCGTGCTCGCCGGCTCGGATGGGCACGGCGCGGAGGATGTCCATGCGGCGATCGCCGCCTCACCGTACCGTGCACGCATCAGCACCCCGGGTTGGATTGATCAGGATCGCTACCGTGCGCTTCTCGGTCGCGCCGCGGTCTTCTGCTTCCCCACGCTCGGCGAAGGGTTCGGCATGCCGATCCTCGAGGCCATGGCCGCCGGAACGCCGGTCGTCACGAGTCGGGGCGGCGCGCACGAAGAGGTCTCCGGAGATGCCGCGATTCTCGTCAACCCGCAGGACGCCGATGCCATTGCGCACGGCCTCCGTCAGGCACTCGCGCGCACCACGACGATCACCGCACTCACGGAGCGCGCTCGCGCTCGCGCCTCAGGGTTCACCTGGTCCAGTACCGCAGAGCAAACGTGGAGCGTTCTCACCGATTGTACTTGACAGGGAAATAATGGATGAGTATCCTGGGGGTAGCACTGCAATGGGATCCGGCGCATGGGGCGTTCGGAGACCGGCGATGAGAGACGAGAAAGGAGTCCGCCATGCACTGCCATGAGGAGTTCTCGGGCAAACCCAAGTATCCCGATCCCAAGCGGGAGGAGAAGCGGGAGCGCCCGTGACGATTGCCAGTGAGGGGCAGCCCCAACTGGAGAGCCGCACATCCGAGGATGTGCGGCTCATTCCTTTGTGTATGTCATAATCGTTTGACATCTTTCTCAAAGCATGTTAGCGTGGTGACATACGGTCAATTCATCTATCGCTATGCATCCGACACTCGAACGGGAACTTCAGAAGCTCGGCCTGGCGGACAAGGAATCCAAGGTCTACTTGGCCTCGCTGCAACTTGGGCCGCAACCCGCGCAGGACATCGCACGGAAGGCCGGCGTGAACCGTGCGACGACGTACGTCATGATCGAGTCGCTCACGAAGAAGGGACTCATGACCTCGCTCGAGCGCGGGAAGAAGCGTCTCTTCACGGCAGAGGCACCGGATCGTCTGCTCTCGTTGCTCCATGTGCAGGTGGAGGAGCTCAAGGAGCGGGAGCGAGAGTTTGGTCAGGTGCTCCCGGAGCTCCGCGCGATGCTCGCCTCGGCGGGTGAGCGTCCGCGCGTGCGCTTCTTCGAGGGGCCGGAGGGGTTGCGGGCGATCCGCGAGGAGATTCTGCACACCGATGCGAAGACGCTCTGGGCGGTCGCGCAGGTGAAGCTCGGCACCCACGAGCTCTCGACGGCCGAGCACGAGGACTACGACCGTCGCCTCCAGGCGAAGGGGCTCGAGCAGTACGTCATGTACACAGGATCGGTCGCGCCGGAGGAGATCCGCTCCCATCCGTCCTGGCACTTCCGTGAGATTCCCGCAGCGAAGTTTCCCTTCGCGGGTGAGATCTCCGTGCTTGGAGACAGCATCTTCTCGTTCACCTACAGCGGGAAGATCATCGGTGTCATTATCGAGAATGCGGCACTCGCGGAGACGCTTCGCTCGACATTCAAGCTCGCCTGGATTGCCGCGGAAACGGTGAAGTCCGCGTGAGCAAAATAGTGAACGCAAAAAGAAAACCCCCGCTCTTTGGAGCGGGGCGTTGCTTTGTCGCATTGCAGCATGCATGATCATCGGGTCGAGGTGTTTTCGCGTTGAGTGTGCTCAGTCCAGTGTTCCAGCGGGGAACGGTGGCACGAGGAGATCGCGGAAACCTTCCCAGGTCCATTGGTAGAGCTCGCGCGTCACGACATCCACGGGGATCTCGCTGTCCTCCGGACAGTGCATCGGGATCGCTGGGGGCGGCGCAAATGGCCCACCACCGGCTCCGGAGCACACGATAGCTTCTTCCAACCCCATGATGAGCTGCTGCTGCGTCTGCATGTCTTCCTCCATGAAAGGTGCTACTCGTACATCACCAATGTAGCACGTCGTTCGTTGTCTGTCAAATACATGAGACAAAAATCGCTCATTGATGCATTTTTTCGCTCAGGAGAGCTATTTTAGCGTTGTACCTCTTGACAAAGAAAACGTACCTTGCTACGGTGATCGTAGCGAGCAGCGCTCGCTGATGTCTCTTGGGGACGAAACGGATTCGACGGGGATCATGAAGTTTCGTGGAGCGTGCCGGGGATGTCTCTCACCCTCGTTAAAAAGTGAGGCACGTGTTAAACGCCAACGACAACGTTGCGTTCGCCCGCGCCGCCTAGGCGGTTTGCGGGTGCGTCGGCCCCGAGCTCCTGCTCGCGATTTCGGGTGCCGGCGTCATCGAGCGAGCTGCTCACCATATCCGGCTTCGGGACGTGGTGAAAAGATAAACAGAGCAAACGGATCAGGGAGCGTGTCCTTGCGCGCCCCGATCTGATCAAGCAAGGACTACGCACGTAGTGCCACGCGACGGACGATTTCCGGACGCGGGTTCGATACCCGCCGTCTCCACCAGCACAGAGCGCCACCCGGTTCACACCAACGGGTGGCGTTTTCTTGTGGCATACCCAAATTACACACCTTTCATCATTGCAATGGACTTTTCTGCTTTGTCGTGAGACGATAGAAAACTACACGCGAAATCGTCCATACGAAAATCCAACCTGAGACAAACCCGACCCATGAATCGGACCTGACACGATGAGCCCATTGCGCGCACCAACGCTCACTGCAATTCTATGATTCACAATCATCACATAAAAACTTGGTCTGGCTTTGTTCGCTTGTCTTTTGTCCTTCTGACCTAGGGGGCAGCATTTGATGTTTCAAGCATCGAGATCTGCCCCGCTGGGGCAGATCTTGTTTTACGGTTCTTTCACAACCAACCATAGAAGAGGACAAAAGATGGAATACCGAGCTGTCGGAAACCGCTGCGCGGTTATCCTTGATTCTCTACAGTTGCCTACTTCGTGCGAAGAAACTTTGATCATGTTGAGCCACAAAGGTTTTACGTTGATAGAAGTAGATATCATCGCGCTTGCTCGGCAGTGCATCGGCACATCGCAGTATCGCCGTGGCGCAAAGCTCTCCGAAGCTCCAGCGGTTATTGATTGCTCTAGTTTTATGAAGTGGCTGTACGCCATGCGTGGTATCTGGTTGCCGCGGCGATCAATTCAACAACGCGAACTTGGCGAAGTCATCAATCTCGACGAACTTGTCGCGGGTGATGTTGTGTTCGTTTCCGGTTGGATTGACTACTATCACGACGACCCCGCGAATGGAGTTGGTCATGTCGGCATCGCAACCGGTGATGGAACGGTGATGCACGCCGCAGACAGGAAAGCTAACGTGGTGGAAACTCCGCTCGACAAGTTCGTCGGCAGGACCAAGTTTCGTGGCGCGAGACGCTATGTCCCAAAAGATGTAGAAGTTCTCACGTTCGAAACCCCGCGTAACAGCGAGGTTGAGATTGCAGATGACATCAGATGGATTATTCTGCAATCACTTCCTAAAAAGAAATGAGACGAACATACAAATTGAGAGTGTAGAAAAAAGTGGAAAACTTCGTTCCCAATGTCGTCATTGCGAGTCCACGAAGCAATCTCACCCGCCACAATCCATCGTATCGTGTGAGATTGCCACGTCGAGGACTCCTCGCAATGACGGACGTGGGTTCGTCCAAGGTTCAGAATATCCCACCAGAGGTGCGGAAGCGCTTCTCAGATCACCCGGCTTGCACCGGGTGGTCTTCCCTTTTGGTATACTGATGGTCCATGGATATCATCGGACACGGAGAGACGTTGGCACACCTCGAGCGATTGACCGTGCGCGACGAGCTCGCGCATGCGTATCTTCTCGTGGGGCCAGCGCACGCGGGGAAGGCGAGTATCGCGCGTTGGCTCGCGCAACGACTCCTCTGTACGACGGGTGCTCACACACCAGCACCGTGCGGCACATGCGGTGCGTGTGGTCAGGTGGAGCGCGACATTCACGCCGATGTCCGCTCGCTGCGGCCAGTTGAAGGTGTCATCCCTGTGGGCGATGCGCGCGAGTGGACGGGGGCACTCAGCGGCTCGTCGTTGTTCGCGGGGTGGAAGATTGGTATCATTGAGGGAGCAGAACTCCTCAATGGTGCTGCGGCCAATGCGCTCCTCAAGACGATTGAGGAGCCAACACCGCGGACGGTCATCGTGCTCACGACGACCTCCGTGCGCGGGGTGCTCCCCACCGTCGCCTCGCGCTGCGCAATTCTCCGTGTGGGACGCACCGCGGACGAGGTGATTGATCGAGCACTTCGTGAGCGTGGAGTGTCCGCAACCGATGCCGCTGTGATGGTTGCACTCGCGGAGGGGTGTCCGGGTCGTGCGCTGTCCTTCCTCAGCGACCACGCCGCACTCGCGGACGCGCGTGAACGTGAGGATATGCTCACGGCACTCTGCTCCGGTACGGTGACGGAGCGGCTGCACTGCGTCGAACGTATCTGTCGCGGTCTCCCGAAGGACCGCACGCAGTCGCGGCGGATCGTCGCGGAGTACATCGCCGCATTCGCACGGGCTGCGCAGGCCCGTATTCGCACGGATGTTGTCCATGTGAATCGGTACGCACCGTGGTTGCATGCCATTGCGCACGCGCCGCGTCTCCAGGACGCAAATACCGCACCACGTCTCATCCTCGAATCACTCACGCTCGCGCTCCCTAGCGTATGACGAATCTCCAACGCCTCGCGCTCCCCGCTGCCGCACTCGTGTTCATGGGTGCCGGTTGCATCTCGTTCTCCGGGGGTGGTGCGGACGGAGGGCTCTTTGTGACCACGAACCGCGGCGATACCTGGGAGCAACGGGGTGCCGTCGTGTCCGTGAGTGGCGGGCAGTCACTCGCGCAGACGAACGTGTTGCACATCGAGCAGGACCCGAACGACGTACTCGCGCTCTACGCTGCGACGGAGCAGGATGGCGCGTTCGCGTCGTGGGATGGCGGAGTATCCTGGCGCATGCTCGGCGCGCCGTTCGCGAAGTCCCGCGTGAGCGTCGTTGCCACGCATCCGACCGACCGCTGCACGTTCTACGTCGCGGGTGGTCAGCGTATTTACCGGAGTTTCGACTGTGGACGAAACTGGGAGATGAGCGACTTTGAGGCGAATGCCTCCATGACCGCGCTCGCGATTGATCCGATCACCCCGAGCATCATCTACGCGGGAAACTCGCGCGGTGATCTCCTCCTGAGTACGGATCGCGGGACGAACTGGCGTACTGTGCACCGTGCCGGCAACGTCATCGTGCAGCTCCTCGCGCTTCGCGTGGGCGGGAGCAGTGCCGTCATCGCATCCACGGAGCGTCAGGGACTCCTCCGGAGCACGGATCGCGGAGTGACGTGGGAGTCGCTCCGCTCGGGTATGGAGTCGTTCGCGTCCGCATTCAACGTGACGACCGTCGTCCCGATTGCGCAGCGTCCGGGCTCGCTCCTCCACGCGTCGCAGTTTGGGCTCCTGCGGTCGAGCGACCTTGGGAGCACCTGGGAGGCCATCCCGCTCCTCACGAAGCAGGGATCGGTGACGGTGACCGCCGCGGCTGTTGACCCCCAGGATAGGAATCGCATCGTCTACGCGACGCGGTCCACGTTCTACCGCACGTCGGACGGCGGGAAGAGTTGGGAGTCCAAGAAGCTCCCCACCTCGCGGTACGTCACCGCGCTCATGGTGGACCGACGCAGTCAAGAGGCCGTGTGGATGGGTACGAAGTTCGTAGAGGAATCAAAGTTTTAATATGACCCTCGATACCTACCGTCCGGATTTTGAGAAGGCCGTGGGACACCTCACGAGTGAGCTCCAGCAAATTCGTACCGGTCGCGCGACGCCTGCGCTCGTGGAGGATATCCCCGTGGAGGTGTACGGCGCGGTTATGCGCGTGAAGGAGCTCGCGACGATTACCACGTCGGATGCGCGCACGGTGCAGATTGATCCGTGGGATAAGAGCGTTGCAAAAGACATTGAACGTGGCATCCGTAAGGCGCAGTCGTCGCTCAACCCCGTCATGGACGGCCAGACCATTCGCGTCCCCATGCCCGAACTCACCGAGGATTCGCGACGGGAGCTCTCGAGAATGATCAGCCAGCGGGTGGAGGAGTCACGTCAGACCATTCGACACATCCGCGATAAGGCGCGCACGGCGATCATCGAGGGCGAGCGCGCGGGCGAGATCACCGAGGATGACCGCTACCGGCTCCAGAAGCAGCTTGACGAGCTCTCGAAGGAGTTCGACGACGCACTCAAGGTCACCGGTGAGAAGAAGGCCCAGGAGGTGATGACGATTTGATCCTCCGTCAGCGCACCATCCCCGATCGCCACCGCGATTGGGGATGGTGCGGTCAGGATCGTTGTGGACGGTGGTGGGTGTCCATGGTACGTTTTTGCTATCCCTATGAATGACGAGCGAGTCAAAGCTGATCTCCCAGCCGGGTTCCACGACTATCTCCCCCGCGAGATGATCGTCCGCAACGCGATGATCGAGAAGATTCGACGCGTGTTCGAGTGTTTCGGATTCGATCCACTGGAGACACCGGCAATCGAACGGAAGGTGGTACTCACCGGTGGCGAAACGACCGCGATGCGCATCTACAACGTGCGCGCGCAGGACGAAGTTGTCGTGACAGACGAGCGGAGCCCGATCCCACTCGCACTGCGGTTTGATCTCACCGTGCCGCTCGCCCGTGTCGTCGCAGAGCACCTCGGCATCGGCGAGGGCCAGGAGCGCGCGCTCCGGTTGCCGTTCCGCCGCTACCAAATCGGCAACGTCTGGCGTGGGGAGAAGCCGCAGGCCGGACGGTTTCGCGAGTTTCTCCAATGCGATGCCGATGCGTGCGGTACCGAGGCACCCGTTGCGGATGCGGAAATCGTCGCACTCATGGTTGCGACACTCCGCGTACTCGACGTGCCGCGGTTCGTCGTGAAGATGAACGACCGCAAACTCCTCAACGGGCTGGCCGCATATGCCGGTTTTGATCCGGCGTACACCGCAGACGTCCTGCGCATTCTCGACAAGTTCATGAAGATCGGACGCGACGGCGTGCTTCGCGAGCTCCAGAAACCACCCAGACCGGCCACTGCGCACGTTCGAGAAGGGGAGGAAGATGAGGAGTCCGACTACGGTTTGGGACTCTCCGCGGACGTTGCCGATCGCATCGGGAATTTCCTCGACTGCTCGGGAGGAACCGACGACCTCCTCGACCAGTGCACGTCGCTCTTTACCGGTGTCGCTACCGCGGAGGAGGGGATTGCTGAACTCCGCGCCATCGTGCACGCACTCCGCGCCATGGCGGTCCCGGAGCAGTACTGGGCGTTTGATCCGGCCGTCGCACGCGGGCTCGGGTACTACACCGGTCCGGTGTTCGAGACGTTCCTCCTCCATGAGGACGGCAGCACCATCGAACGTATGCATACCGATGATGCCGGAACCAAGACCGTTGAACGGTTTGGCTCGGTCTTCTCTGGTGGCCGCTACGATGGACTGGTCTCCCGTTTCTCCGATGCCAACATTCCCGCAACCGGCGCATCCATTGGCGTCGATCGCCTCTTCGACCAACTCGTCAAGCTCGACCGCATCACGCTCACACCCACGCTTGTCCAAGTGCTCGTCACGGTCATGGATCAGCAGTTCCTGGACGACTACTACGCGATCACCGCAACGCTCCGCGATGCCGGAATTCGCACGATGCTCTGGACGGGAACCGAGACGACATTCAAGAGCCAGATGGCCTACGCGGCTGCACAGGAGATTCCCGTCCTCGTCATCATGGGTGGCGATGAACAGGCCGCAGGAACCGTCACAATCAGGGACATGGCCACGCGCTCGCAGGAGGCCTCCCCGCGCGGAGCACTCGTTGAGACGATCCAGCGCATGCTCGGTCGCGCGTGGGTGGTGGCTCACAATAACTGACCACTTCTATGGCAGCAGATCGCATGGAACAACTCGTGTCCCTGTGCAAGCAGCGCGGGTTCATTTTCCCCGGGTCGGAAGCGTACGGGGGATTGGCGGGTACGTTGGACTACGGACCGCTCGGTGTTGCGTTGAAGCAGAACATCAAGCAGGCGTGGTGGAAGCGCGTCGTGCAGGAGCGCGATGACGTGGTGGGTTTGGACGCGGCGATCCTCATGCACCCGCAGGTGTGGGAGGCGTCCGGTCACGTCGCGGGGTTCAGCGATCCCATGGTGGACTGTCGCAAGTGCAAGGCGCGGCACCGCGCGGACACGCTGTCGCCGCCGGGCGTGTGTCCGCAGTGCGGGAGCGAGGATCTCACCGATGCGCGGCTGGTCAACATGATGTTCAAGACCTCCGTGGGGCCCATGGAGGATTCGGCATCGGTCGCGTACCTCCGGCCAGAGACCGCGCAAGGCATTTTCGTGGACTTTCCGAGTGTCCTCAGCGTCGTACGGAAGAAGCTTCCGTTCGGTGTGGCGCAGATCGGCAAAGCGTTCCGCAACGAGATCACACCCGGTCAGTTTCTCTTCCGGCTGCGCGAGTTCGAACAGATGGAGGTGGAGTACTTCGTGAAGCCGGACGCGTGGGAGCCGGCGTTCGACGAGTGGCTTCGGTTCATGCACGAGTGGCTCGCGGTCTGCGGCATCAGTGAGTCGCACGTTTCGTTCACGGAGATCCCCGCGAGCGATCGCGCGCACTACTCCAAGCGCACCGTGGACATCGAGTACCACTACCCCTTTGGTCAGAAGGAACTCTACGGCCTCGCGTACCGCACGGACTACGACCTCACGCGACATGCGGAGGTCTCGAAGCAGGATTTTTCGTACTTCGACGAGGAGACGCGGGAGCGTTTCATTCCCCATGTCATCGAACCGTCGCTCGGTGTCGATCGCACGGTGCTCGCGGTGCTCCTGGAGGCATACCACGAGATTGAGGGAGGACGAACGACGACCACGGAGACCACGAAGGAAGCCGAAGTCGTCCTCAAACTCCCCAAGGAGCTCGCACCCATCAAGGTTGCCGTGCTCCCGCTCTCAAAGAAGGCACCGCTCCAGGAACGCGCGCGCGATCTCACGGCGCAGCTCCGGAAGCGTTGGATGTGTCAGTACGACGAAGCCGGCTCCATCGGGAAGCGGTATCGTCGCCAGGATGAAATCGGCACGCCATACTGCATCACGGTGGACTTTGACACCGCAGAGGACGGGAAGGTGACTATCCGCGACCGCGATTCCATGGCACAGGAGCGCGTCGCGATCGAGGAGGTCGTCGCGTACGTGGTAGACGGTTTGGGGGCGTAGGAGGAGGCGTGGGAGCGCCGAAGATTGAGAAAGCCCCCTGCCTTGGCGCAGGGGGCTTTGCGGTACACGACGGAACGCTACCATTCGTCGAGCGCGTGCGGAATGAAGGGGGGAATGGGGTACATGCGCGCGAGATCTCGGTGGAGCGACGTCGTCACGAGGTCGAGTGGGAGGAAGAACGTCGTGAGGTGCTCGCAGTGACCGAGCGACGTTGCCAGGCGATTGCGATGCCAGCGTGTTTTGGTATCCGGGTGGGAGAGGTAGGCGACGAGGGCTGCATCCGGTGTACGTCCGAATGGGAGAGGGAGAAAGATGCCGAAGTGGCGGTTCACGAGACAGGTTCGACTACTCCCGAGCGTCTCACATACGAACGTCGTACAGAGCGGCTCCGGTTCCACGTGAATCCACTCCGGTCGTTCTGTCTGCGGTGGTGCGATGCTCACGGCGGGAGCAGCATGTCTGCGCTGCATGGTGGTGTGCGCACTCGCGTCGGAGACATCGAACTCGTCACAGGGGACGTCCTCCGGCACGCAGACGCTGCGGCAAGTGTCACCTCGTGCGAGGAGCCCTGTGGGAACGTGCGAACTCATGGCGAACGCGAGGAACACGAGGACGGCGGAGATGAGGGACATGAGCGCAATCTTCTTCACGGGTACTCCTCCTTCGTGGGTTGTGAACGAGCACGACACTACTCGTAGCGTAGTCAATTCCCGCAGCACCGTCCATTACGCGATATCACCGTAGATGGGGTGTGCAGTGCTGAGCGTTTGGACGAGATCGCGTGCCTCCCGTGCGATAGCATCGTCATCCGGTTTGCGGAGTATGGCGGCGATGGACTTCCCAATGGCGTGCATGTCGTGTTCATTCATGCCGCGTGTGGTGAGCGCAGGTGTGCCGAGGCGAATGCCGGAGGGGTCAAACGGTTTGCGCGCGTCGTTCGGGATACTGTTCGCGTTTACCGAGATACCGACGTTGTAGAGTGCGGCGGCGGCGGCGCGCCCAGTGATGCCGAGCGTGGTCACGTCCATGAGGATGAGGTGGTTATCCGTGCCACCGGTGATGAGCGTGCAACCCTCCGCGAGGAGCGTATCCGCAAGCGCGCGGGCGTTCGCCACAACCTGCGCACCGTAGCGGGCGAACGCAGGCGTTGCCGCCTCGTGGAGCGCGACGGCGATCGCCGCGGTCTGCTGGTCGTGCGGACCGCCCTGGAGCCCGGGGAACACCGCGCGGTCAATGAGCGTGGGGATGTTCTCGGCGGTGCGCTCCACCCGCTTGAGTGGGTTCGAGGGGTTCCCGTTCGCGAGGATGATCGCGCCACGCGGGCCGCGGAGCGTCTTGTGCGTCGTCATCATGACGACATCCGCATGGCCAGCGGGGGAGGGGTGGACGCCTGCGACGATGAGCCCCGCGATATGCGAAACATCGGCGACGAGGAACGCGCCAACGTCGTGCGCGATCGCGGCGAGCCGCGCGAAGTCGAGGACGCGCGGGTACGCGGTCGCACCGCAGAAGAGGAGCTTCGGCCGCGTCTCTCGTACCTGCGCCGCAATCGCATCGTAGTCGAGCCACCCCGCAGCGTCTGTTGTGTACTGGACGGAGCGGTAGTAGACGCCGGAGAAGTTTACGCCCCACCCGTGCGTGAGGTGGCCGCCGTAGAGGAGGTGCATGCCCATGAGCGTGTCGCCCGGGTTGAGGAGCGCGAAGCAGATCGCCTGGTTCGCGGGCGATCCCGAGTACGGTTGGACGTTCGCGTGCGTGTACCCGAAGAGCGCGCACGCGCGGTCTCGTGCGAGGTTCTCGATGGCATCCGCGTGCTCATTGCCGGTGTAGTAGCGTTTGCCCGGGTAGCCCTCGGAGTACTTGTTGCAGAGCACGGAGCCGGATGCCTCGAGTACCGCCGGAGAGACGTAGTTCTCGGAGGGGATCATGACGAGCTGTGCACGTTGCCGTGTGAGCTCCGCTGCAATATGACCGGCGATTGCGGGATCGGTGTGCGGGAGGTGTACCATAGGGCGTCACGATGGTGGTGCAATGAATCGTGCCACCTGAATCGCGAGGAGGAGGAAGAGGAGTCGTATGATGAATTGCCACGACATCGGCGTCATGTGTCCGATCGCGCCATCAATGAGCGTGACAGGGATCATGAGAATGGCGAGGAGGACGAAGTAGCGGAAGCGTTTCATAGGGTTACGGTGATAGTTCCTCTCTCCAGCTTGACGCGATACGATAGAAAGGGCAAGCTGAACCTCTCTCTATGGCGACACGTCCAGGAATCACCTCTGCGTATCTCATCGGCATCAAGGGTGCCGCGATGACTGCGCTCGCGCAGCTCCTGCAGGCGCGCGGTGTTCGCGTGTCTGGCTCTGACGTCCCCGAGCGCTTCTTCACGCAGGATGTCCTCGCGCGCATCGGCATCCCGTACGTCGAGGGATTTCATGTGGACAACGTGCCGATGGATGTCGACATCGTCATTCGCTCGAGCGCGTATGATGAGGCGCACGTTGAGGTTGCCGTTGCGCGAGCACTGGGACATACGGTACGGACGTACGCAGAGGTGATCGCGGACATCTTCAACGCGGGGAAGGGGATCGCGGTGTGTGGTACCCACGGAAAGACGACGACGACCGCGATGCTCGGCCTCGTCCTCGCGGAGGCGGGACTCGACCCCACGGTCATCGTCGGATCGGATGTCCCGCAGCTCGGAGGGAGCGCGCGTGCTGGCCGCTCGAATCTCGTCGTGCTCGAAGCAGACGAGTATCAGGATAAGCTCCGGTACTACAAACCGTTTGGCATCATACTCACGAACATCGAGTGGGATCACCCGGACTTTTTTCCGACACCCGAGCGATACGCGGCCGCATTTGACGCGTTCATTGCGAAGGTTCCACCTTTGGGGTTCCTCATTCGCGATGTGGTTGACGTAGGGTACGACGACCTCACGCTTCAGGTTCCCGGCGCGCACAATCGGTTGAACGCCATCGCGGCGCTGCGCGCTGCGGAGTACCTCGGCGTTCCTCGAGCCCATGCGATGCGAACACTCGCGTCGTTCCAGGGTGTGAAGCGGAGGTTCGAGATTGTTGGTGAACGCGACAGTGTGACGATCATTGACGACTACGCACACCATCCGACGGAGATCCGCGCGACGTTGGCTGCCGCGCGATCGCGGTACCCGAATCGGCGCATCCTCGTGATTTTTCAGCCACACACGTTTACGCGGACGCTCGCGTTGCGTAACGATTTCATCAGCGCGTTTGCGGGAGCAGCGCACGTCTACGTCATGGATATCTTTGGATCCGCGCGCGAGCCGCACGGCGGCATCACGAGTGAGGAGCTCGCCGCCGCGCTCGCTGTTCCCGCAATCGCGAGCGGCGAGGTACTGGAGACGATCGCTGCGGTGCGCGCCGCGCTCCAACGGGGCGATGTCGTGCTCTGCCTTGGCGCCGGTCGCAATGACGTGGTCGCACGCGGACTCGCTGAAAAAATATGACGGAAGTAATCACATGCGCAGCACGATGACCACCATGCTTCGGGACGTGTTCGGTGAACGCGTCCGCGAGCAGGAACTGATGGCGAAGCACACGAACCTCCGGGTCGGCGGACCCGCGCGGTGGTTCGTGGTTGCGCGCTCGAGCGACGAGGTCCTCAGCGCGATTGGTGCCGCACGCACACACCGCAAGCAGTGGTGTATTCTTGGTGGCGGATCGAATACGTTCGTTGCTGATGCGGGGTTCGATGGTGTCGTCATCCAGATGGCGATGCGCGAGGTTGTCGTGGAAGGAATGACCGTCACCGCAGGTGCTGGTGCCGTATCCGCAGCCGTGGCACTCACCGCGGGACGCGCAGGGCTCTCGGGATTCGAGTGGGCGATCTCCCTCCCGGGCACGATCGGTGGCGCCGTGCGCGGCAACGCGGGTTGCTTTGGAGGTGAGACCTGCGATGTCATCCGCGAGGTGACGGTGCTCGACACGCACGGCGATGCGCCATGCGTCCGCTCGTTCACGCGCGATGCGTGTGGCTTCCGCTATCGTCACTCCGTCTTCAAGGATGATCCTGCGCTCGTCATCCTCGGAGTCACCCTCGTGTGCACGCCGTCCACGGTGGCAGCGTGTCAAAAAGTGATGGATGACATCCTCGAGCGCCGACGACAGACGCAGCCGCACGAGAAACCGTCGGCGGGGTGTCTCTTCAAGAATCTCGAGGTCGCAACGTTCACGGACGAGCAGCGCGACCAGTTGGATCGCGGCACCGGAGGTTCCTGGCGCGACGTGGTGAGTGATGGGCGTCTCTCCGTGGGGTGGGTGATTGATCGCCTCGGCCTCAAGGAGCACCGCGTCGGCAACGCAGCAATCTCCGCCGTCCATGGAAACTTCGTCATGAACTGCGGTGGCGCGACGAGCGCAGATGTCGCCGCCATTGCGGAGGTGGTGCAACGTCGCGCGCGCGAAGTATTCGGTGTCGCGATCGCATGGGAAGTTCAGCGTATCGGGTTTGCGACATCGCACGATGCGCCCGCGTATCGCGGCGATACGTGAGCTCTTCGCTCGAGAACATGTGCACACGCGGACGTGCGCCCACGTCGCTCGCTCATCGCCCCCGTAGCACGTCTTGCACGCGCGTCTGTGGCTGCTACGATAGCTCTATGGCGCAACCATCGGCGGTCACTATCGTGAAGGCCAACGGTGACCACGTCCCGTTGGACACGCGGAAGCTCGAGCGGAGCGTCCGCCGCGTTGGGGCATCAACCGCGCTCGCACGCGAGGTGGCACGCGAGGTGGTATCGCAGGTTCGATCGGGCATGACGACGAAACATATCCGCGCGCTCGTCTTGGCCGCGCTCCGTAACCGGCGTGAGCGTCGCACCGAGGTGCACTACT
This sequence comes from bacterium, assembly GCA_030647005.1. NCBI lineage: Bacteria > bacterium. Next base: position 6,522 of record JAUSKG010000017.1, on the reverse strand, counting down.
CGCTCAAGGATGCCATGATCCGACTCGGCCCTGCGGGGTACGATTTTGAGCACTACGTCGCTGCGGTGCTTCGCGCCTACGGCTACGACACATACCTGCCGGAGATGCTCCACGGCATGGCGGTGGAGCAGGAGGTGGACGTCATCGCACGGAAGGGGACGACCATCGCCATGATCGAAGCAAAGTATCGGAATCGCCCGGGCATCTACGTGCATCTCAAGGATGTCATGGCGACGTGGGCGCGATACGAGGATCTCCGCGAGGCGTACCGGAAGGGCAAGAACGCCACGAAGATCACCGCGTGCTGGATTGTCTGCAACACGAAAGTGACCAGCGATGGCATCGCGTTCGGCGAGTACAAGGGCATGCGGATCATCGGGTGGGAGTACCCGAAAGGCGCAGGGCTCGAGCAGATGATCATCGCGAAGCACCTCTATCCCGTCACCGTCCTGCGCGGTGTCACCTCGATGATGCGGAGCGCGTTTACCGAGGCGGGTCTCGTGCTCTGCCACGATGTTGCGGGCTCCTCCACCCGCGAGCTCGCCCGTCGGACACATCTCCCCCCGCAGCAGATTGAGCGCATCCAACGCGACATTGCAGCGACGTTGCAGTGTTGAATGAACACGAAACAGTATGGCGAACGCATCACTCCCCCGAAGCATTCGGAAGTACATCCGCAGAGAGAAGGCACGCATTCGAAAAACCGCAGCGACGGCGATGGATTGCCGCGCGCGTCTGGACGCGCTCTCCGTCCGTTTCGCGGTGTCAAGCGCTATGGTACGCTCACCGTAGGAGCGACGATGACGCGAGGGCGTTCGTGGTCTCACCTATGCAACACACCAAACATCGCTTCTCAGATCGCGGGGATCATCGCGGCGACTTGCGTCCGTATTTCTTCCAACGCGATACATCTGACATGCTCGAGGAAGCGTTCCACGAGTTGCTTCGCGCGCGCGGTGATCGCACGGGCGCGTCGGCAAAGGCCGCGCCATCCACGGAGACGGACGAACGGAACATTCGGCGCGAACAGTACGAGACACTGTTCGCAGACGATGCGACCATGCGCACGCTCTTCAATCACGATCTCGACGCGTTCTGCGCAGCGATGGAGGATCCCGCGCTCATGGAGACAAAGTTTCTCGAGCGTCTCAAAGGGCTCGAGCTCCAGGAACCCGTTGAGGATGCCCCACCGAGCAACGAGGGTACATGGGACGTGGGGCGGTCACCGGCGCGACAGTGGGAGGAACAACACGATGCCAATGCAATAGACGACGCATCGGATGTCCCCGAGCTCCAAGAGGATTCACTCTACGAGCTCGCGTCCTTGTGGGCCTGCGCGTGCCAGCGATGGTCGCGTGAGGTTCTCGATCAGCGCGACGTTCCGCGCGATCGCGATTGCTACCGCGTCGGTATCAATGTGCTCCTCATTCCGGCGAAAATTGCCTTTGGGTTCCGTGGCTCATGCAGCGAAGATGTCCTGGAGCTCCAGGTCGCGGCGGTTGGCTACTGGCAGGCATCCGCGTTCTGCATGCGCGTCCTCGACTCGCTCGCAAGCTGCTTTGGGAAGAAACTCGGAGACCGCGATGTCGTCCATGATCTCCTCGATGATGGACGGGAGGTTTTCGATGGTATTCAGGAGAAACTCGCTGAAATTGAAGAAGATATCCGGTACCACGGAAAAAGGCCTTGACAGTACCAGGAATTTGCGGTACAGTAGAAAATCCTAGGGAACCCTAGGGTTTTCTCTTTGAGAGCTCCTGCGAACGCGTGTCATTGCGAGGAGTCCTCGACGTGGCAATCCCGGCCATACCAGTATGCGAACTCCGCAACCCCTCTATGGAACTCCATCGAAACTTTAAGATTTCAAGCAGGAGCCACCACGGTGTCGTTTTCATCACGGAGCTCAGCCGTGCAGAAGGCGATCGTCCCGTGAGCGTTCGCGTCATCGCACAACGTATGGGTCTCTCCGAGAAGTACCTCGAGGAGCTCGTGCGCGCACTCCGCGCAGCGGGGCTCGTCTCGAGCATGCGCGGTCGCACCGGCGGCTATCGGCTCTCGAAAGCGCCGAACGCGATGACGATGGGCGAGATCGTCCGCGCACTCGAAGGTCCCGTCGTCCTCGCACATTGCCAGGACGCTGGTGCGGATGCCGCGTGTCCCCAGGAGGGTACCTGTGCGTCCAAAAAGTTCTTCCAGCGCCTCAAGCAGACCATAGATACGGAGCTCGATCGCATGACGCTCCAGGACTTCAGCGCATGAGCGCACGCATCCTCCCTATGCACACGAAGCGTTCTATCTATCTCGATCACGCCGCGACGACACCAACGGATCCCCGCGTTGTCGCATCCATGGCACCGTACTTCACTGAGGAGTACGGGAATCCATCGTCCCTCTACACGACCGGTCGCCGCGCGAAGCAGGCGCTCGATGACGCACGGGCGCGGATTAGTCGTGTGTTTGCCTGTACTCCGGAGGAGCTCATCTTCACCGCATCCGGCACGGAGTCGGATAATATGGCGGTGCTCGGCATCGCGCGCGCCCATGCGACGCGCGGCAAGCACCTCATCACCACGGCCATCGAGCACCACGCGGTCCTCAGTGCGGTCGCGCACCTCGCGAAGCGCGAAGGGTTCGATACGACGATTCTTCCGGTAGACGCGTACGGCATGGTGACACCGGAGCAGGTAGCGAGCGCGCTCCGCGAGGATACGACGCTCGTCTCCATTATGCTCGCGAACAATGAGATCGGAACGATCGAGCCGATTGCAAAGATCGCGCACGCGATCCGACAGTGGAAGGAGCAGCACGGCCGCACGCGCGCAGATGCCCCCTTCTTCCACACGGATGCGTGCCAGGCATCGGGATTCCTCGATCTCGATGTCCAGAAGCTCGGCGTGGATCTCATGACCGTGAACGGCTCCAAGTGCTACGGCCCCAAGGGTATCGGCGTGCTCTACAAGCGCCGCGGTGTCCGCATCGAGCCGCTCGTGTTCGGCGGTGGCCAGGAGCAGCGCATGCGTTCCGGTACGGAGAACGTCCCGGGCGCCATCGGGCTTGCCACCGCACTCGAAATCGCGACGGGGGATCGCGAGGCCGAGTCCACACGTCTCACGACACTGCGTGACTGGTTCATCAGCGAGGTGCAGCAGCGCGTGCCAAAAGTTGTCCTCAACGGCCATCCGACGGATCGTCTGCCGAACAACGTGAACGTCTCCATCCTCGACATCGAGGGCGAAGCCGCGCTGCTCTACCTCGACGCCAAGGGTATCGCCGCCGCCACGGGTTCCGCGTGCGACTCGCAGACGCTCGACCCGTCGCACGTCATCCTCGCCATCGGTCGTCCCTACGAGTACGCGCACGCGAGCATCCGTTTCACGTTTGGTCGCGCCACGACACGGGAAGAACTCGCGGAGGTACTCGATGAACTCCCCGCCATCGTCAAGCGCCTGCGGGAGATCAGTCCGGTGCGCCTGGAGATGGACGCGAAGAAAACGGTTGGCTCCGGCGCCTCACGGGAAACCGCGCAAGCACTCGTCGGTCAGCGCCCCCACTGGGAGTCGAAGTAAGCTCCAAGCTTCAAGCCGACAGCCGCGAGCCGTTCCCGCCACCTCAAGCAAGCCCTCTCACCATGTCATTTCGAGCGAGTCCTCGAAGCGAGAAATCTCACACGCTCCACCACCCGTATGACCACCAACGCGAAAAAAATAACCGCCCGGCAAATGGCCAACGCCGAGATCGTCAACGAACACACGGGCGAGAAATGGGTCTACTCCGATATCGTGAAGGACCACTTCTTCAACCCGCGCAACCTCCTCCTCGAGGACCCCAAGGAGGGCGAGTTCGATGCGGTCGGCATGGTGGGATCGCCCGCGTGCGGCGATGTCATGAAAATTTGGATCAAGGTGGATCGCACCTCGGACACGATTCGCGATCTCAAGTGGCAGACGTTCGGCTGCGGCTCCGCGATTGCATCAACGTCCATGTTCTCCGTCATGTGTACGGAGGACGGTGGCATGGTGCTCACCGATGCACTGAAGATCAAACCCCAGCACGTCATGGAGCGGCTCGCGGGGCTGCCGAATCGGAAGATCCACTGCTCCGTGCTCGCGGACAAGGCATTCCGCAAGGCCGTGAACGAGTACTTCCGCGCATCTGCACAACATGAGCGCGTTCTTGTAGAGCACGCTCGCGTCATTGACGCACGTCTCAACATCACGGATAAGGACATCGAAGAGGCGGTGCTCGAAGGCGCGCAGACGCTTGAGGATGTGCAACAGAAACTCAAGGTTGGCGTCGGGGACCCCGAGTCCATTCCGGAGATCGAGCAGCTCATCCGTTTCTACCACGAGAAGTACTACGGGTAGAGTCCTCCGGTCCTCCCCCTCTTCTAGAGGGGGAGCGAGAGGGGGTGCGTCAACGTATATGACCGTTCACATGAGCCAACCAACCATCACCGAAAAAATTGAAGCGATCCTCGAGGAGATCCGTCCGTTTTTGGAATCGCACAAGGGCAATGCGAAGCTCGTCGAGGTGGACGCGGACAATAACATCACGCTCGAGCTCATCGGCACCTGCAAGGGCTGCCCCATGTCCGTCATGACCTTTGGCCTCGGTGTCGAGAAGCGCATCCGTGAGCGCTGCCCCGAAGTCAACGAGGTCTTCTATCAGTGACACCACCCCCTTCCCTGCGGGTGGTGTTCTGGTATGCTGGGGAAAGGATACACCTATGCCAAAAATTGCGAAAATTGTCATTGACCGAGACCTCTGCATCGGCGCCGCGTCGTGCGTCACGATCGCGCCGGACGTGTTCGATTTGGACGATGAGAACAAGGCCGTCTTCGTCCTCGGCTACGAGTCCCACCTTGCCGATTTCGACACGGTCCTCATGGCCGCACAGTCCTGTCCCACGAAAGCAATCTTCCTCTATGATGAAGAGGGGAATCAGCTCTACCCCGAAGCATGAACCGTATGGCATCAGCAACATCGTACGAACCCGCGCCACTCCCATTCCAAACATCCCTCACGGGGATCTCGGACAAGGCGCTCGCCATCCATCACGACAAGCTCTACGTGGGGTATGTGAAGAAGATGGCGGAGGTCGCAGAGAAACTCGCGGCGATCTCGAAGGATGCCGCAGGGCTCAGCGCGGCGAACCAGACCTACTCAGAGCTCCGTGCGCTCCGCGATGCCGAGACGTTCGCGACGAACGGTGTCTACCTCCACGAGTACTACTTCAACGTCCTCGGTGGCGACGGCAAGCCCGAAGGTGCGCTCGCCGATGCGATCACGGAAAAGTGGGGCTCCCTGGAGACGTTCGTAAACTTTTTCTCCGCCACCGGCATGGCGGTGCGCGGATGGGTCGTACTCGCGTGGGACACGCACCTCGCGCGTCTGAAAATCTACTCCGGTGATGCCCACAACCAGGGCGGTGTCTGGGGCGCGATCCCCATTATCGTGCTCGACGTCTACGAGCACGCCTACTTCATGGACTACGGCGCAGACCGCAAGGCCTACATCGAGGATTTCTGGAAGAACCTCAACTGGAAAGCCGCAACAACCGTATACGAACGCACGCGAGGGATCATGCGCGCGTAATTCGCCTTTTTCGTCATTGCGAGGAGTCCTCGACGTGGCAATCTCACACAATTTTTTCTCCACCCTCACCATCACATCACCTATGCAATGCTGCAAAGACGATTTTATCGGAGGAAAATCATGCGGATGTCCAACCATTGGACAGCCAGCACCGTCGTTCACCGGTGTCACCGCGTACGAGCAGGGTAAACGCGACTTCACGGAAGTAGGTCTCGCGGACTACCGCGGATCGTGGCTCGTCCTCTTCTTCTACCCGCGCGATTTCACCTTCATCTGCCCCACCGAGATTCGCGGATTCGCAACCAAGGAATCCGAGTTCTCTGCACTCTCCGCAAAAGTCCTCGCATGCTCCACGGATTCCGCCTGGAGCCACAAGAACTGGTTCGAGCGAGACCTCCAGGATGTGCACTACCCCGTTCTCGCAGACACCACCCACGAAGTTGCCGAGGCCTACGGGGTCTACAACGCACAAGACGGCCTCGCAGAGCGCGGACTCTTCATCATTGATCCCGAAGGCATCCTCCGCTACATCGTCGTCAGCTCCGGCTCCGTCGGACGCTCCGTTGATGAGACGCTCCGCGTCCTCAAAGCCCTCCAAACCGGCGAACTCTGTCCCGTAGAGTGGACAGAGGGAACCAAGACCCTCGGGAAGGCGTAGCGAGCCCTGCGCCGATGCGCCATCGTGAGTTCGCATATCATGTACGAATGTGATGCAAACACGAAATCAACTTCGCATAATAACGAGTTCGCCAAAATGCCTCCGCTCCGCTCCGTGCATTTTGCCGAATGCGCGGCGGTTCCCGTCTGTCCTCCTCCATGCCTCCGCTGCGCTCCAGCACTTCGTCGAACAGACGGCTATACGAAATGTCGCTCCTCCGACCCGCAGACGGCTCGTCGTCCCACCACTTCGCATAGCCGCCGCGCATT
>JAUSKG010000016.1 GCA_030647005.1 bacterium | reverse complement strand
GCGGGTCGGAGGAGCGACATTTCGTATAGCCGTCTGTTCGACGAAGTGCTGGAGCGCAGCGGAGGCATGGAGGAGGACAGACGGGAACCGCCGCGCATTCGGCAAAATGCACGGAGCGGAGCGGAGGCATTTTGGCGAACGTTCGCGTGTATGCGATGTTGCGACCGTAGGGAGCAATATGGGTGGAGCAAAGCGGAACCGCATACACGCTGTTGTACGATGTAGCGAAAAACATTTTTTTCCTTATTTACGCAAAAGAACAAGAGCGGGACCGTACTTTAATGGAATTTCTTTGTATTCAATTCCTAACTCTGTTAATTGCTTTTTATATTGCTCGAGTGGTACAGCCCACAAACCGTCTGGCAGTTTTGGACCTTCTACTTTTATTTCATCCCAGTCAAAGCCATGAATTGCTATTCCGCCGGGTTTAAGCGCATCAAAAGAATTTTTGAGCAAATCAAATTGTTTTTCAGTTTCAATGAATTTTAGAAGTACGTGAGCATAAGTGATGTCGTAGGGTGGGTTGGGAAGCGGTAGGGTACAGTCGTGCTGAAAAACATTTGATTCTCCAGCAAGGTGGTCAATACTGATGTCGAACGTTGTAACCTCAACATTTCTTTTTAGTACGTTCTCAAAAATTCTTTTATGATGCGCGACGAATCTTTTGTCACCACAGCCCAAAACTGCCAACCTAACAGGATCAATGTCAGTTTTTAGTGAGACTTCATTGAAAATCGTAGCGAGCTCTTGTTCTTTTGCGTCGGCGCGCTTCTTAATTTCCTCGCCGCTGTAATCTGCGTACTTTTGATGATATGCGGATAATGCCATACTTTTGTCTATTTAATAGTTAAAAATGTTTTTCGCTATTTCGTACAACTCGTTATTATGCGAAGTTGATGGCGGGAATAGTACTGAACCTGGTATGATATGCGAAGTATGACGTTGCTCGAACAATTTGAACGGGAGCTTCGTATTCAGAAGTATAGCATGCGGACGATACGCAGCTATATGGACTGTTTGCGATCGTTTTCGACGTTTTTGCAAGATGCACTCGATCATATTACCGTGGAGGACGTGAAGCGGTTTTTAGATCAACGAGAGCGACGGGGTGTTTCCGGGCAGACATTGAATGTATACCTCAGTGCGATCAAAACGTTTTCGAGTATTGTGCTGCATGTTCCGCTACAATCCGACGTGCGGCATGCAAGGCGAGCAAAGCGTTTGCCGATAGTACTCACACGACAGGAGGTTGCACGAATTTGCGCTGCGCTGACGAATCGGAAACATCGGCTATTGATTGCCTTGGCATATGGAGCAGGATTGCGTGTGAGCGAGGTGATCGCACTGCGCGTACGCGATGTTGATGTACAAGAGTTGACGGTGACTGTTCGCGGCGGGAAGGGTAATCGCGATCGCATCACCGTTATGCCAGAACGTTTGCGCGATGGTATCCTGTGGCTTGCGGAGGGGCAGGAGAACACCACCTGTCTCTTTGAGAGCGCGCGCGGAGGTATGCTCACCTCAAGAAGTGCGCAGGCGATTTTCGCTGCGGCGTGCGAGCGTGCCGGGGTGCAGAAGGGAGCGACATTCCATTCGCTTCGACACAGCTTTGCAACGCATCTCTTGGAGAATGGAACAGATGTTCGGTATGTACAGGAATTGCTCGGCCATGCGAACATTCGTACGACGCAGATATATACGAAGGTGACGAATCCGCAGTTGAGGAACATCAAGAGTCCGCTATGAGTCGGCACAATAAGTGGTCAAAGGTGAAGAATCAGAAGGGCGCGGCGGATCAGCGGCGGGCGGCGTCGTTCTCGAAGCTCGCGCGGGCGATCAGCGTGTGCGCGCGTGAGGGCGGCGGGGATCCGACGTTCAACTTCAAGTTGCGGCTGGTGGTGGATCGCGCGAAGGCGGTGAACATGCCGAAGGACGCGATCGAGCGGGCGATTGCGCGCGGGACGGGTGAGGGCAGCGATGTCGCGATCGTGCAGGTGATGTACGAGGGGTTTGCGCCGGGCGGCGCGGCGGTGCTCGTGGAGTGCCTCACGGATAACTCGAACCGCACGCTCGCGGAGGTGCGACAGGTGTTCGTGAAGCGTGGTGGGAACTTTGGGAATGAGGGATCGGTGCGGTGGATGTTCGAGCATCGCGGCATCGTGCAGGTCGCAGCTCCAAGTGCATCGCTCCAAGCTCCAAGCAAGGAGCAGGTCGAGCTCGATCTCATCGAGGCGGGGGCGGAGGATGTGCAGTGGGAGGAGGACGGGTTGATCGTGGTGACTGCAGTAGAGGGATTGCAGCAGGTACAGGAGGCGGTAGAGAAGTTGGGGTTGAGCGTTGAGGACGCAGGGCTGCGATGGATTGCGAAGCAGGAAACGGAGATCGCGGAGGCGGATCATGAGCAGTTCGAGCAGTTCATCGGAGTACTGGAGGAACTTGACGACGTGCAGGAGGTGCACACGAATGCGGCGTAATGTTTCCCTCCCCCTCGCCTTGCAGCAAGGAGAGGGGGAGTTGGAGGGGGAGAGGAGGTATGGTGGATTGCGTAACGGGCACAAACCACCTCTCCCTCCCTAGCCCTCCCTCTCCCCGAGTACGCGGAGAGGGAGGGGATCAGAGAGGAGATGTATGGTACAAGGCAATAGACAGCGAACTGCTCGTGCTCGCAAGCTGCGTAATAATCCGCCGGAGCCGGAGCGGGTGTTGTGGCAGCGCATTCGTGCCGAGCAGTTGGATACAAAGTTTCGCAGACAACATTCGGTGGGGCCGTATGTGCTCGATTTCTGTGCGCCGGGCGCGAAGCTCGTTATTGAGATTGATGGTGATTCGCATTATGAAACATTGCAGATTCGGGCGAGGGATGCGGAACGGGATGTGTACCTCGCGACGGGAGGTTTCCAAGTGTTGCGATTTACGAATCGTGAGGTGATGGAGAATGTTGATGGGGTGTGTGAGGTGATCCAAGCCCACCTCTCCCCCCCTAGCCCCCCCTCTCCCCGAGTACGCGGAGAGGGGGGGGATCAGAAGGTTGTACTTGGTCTTGACCCCGGTCTCGCGCGGCTTGGGTATGGGGTGCTCGCGTGTGATGGGCATACGGATCGGTGTGTGGCGTTCGGGTGCATTGAGACGGCGAAAGGGGAGTTGGGGCCGCGGCTCATCGAGTTACGAACGCAACTCGCGCAGCTCATCGCGCTCTACCAGCCGGATCGCATCGTCATCGAAAAGCTCTTCTTCTCAAAGAATGTGAAGACGGCGATCACGGTAGCGCAGGCGCGTGGGGTGATTGTGCTCACATGCGCGGAGTCGCACGTCGAGATGGTGGAGGTGAGCCCGCAGGACGTGAAGCAGGCCGTGTGCGGGTATGGCGCGGCGGACAAGCGACAGGTGCAGCGAATGGTGCAGACACTCCTGAAGCTCGATGTTATCCCGCAGCCGGATGACGCGGCAGATGCGCTCGCGGTTGCGCTCGCGGGCGCGCGAAAACACCTCACGATGTCGTGAGGTGTTTTCGATTGCGGGTAGCGGGAATCGAACCCGCATCTCAAGCTTGGAAGGCTCGCATACTAGCCATTGTACTATACCCGCGCGTCGCGTCTGCCAGCTGGCGGACGGTGCAACCTGATCACCAGCGTACCATGGCAGTGGGATCGTTTCAAGGCGCATGCTACACTGGACTCCTATGATCTTCCAGAGCCCGACGAAGGGTTCACTCATCTTCGATGAGGTCATTGATGAGGTCTGTGCGGAATTCCGCGCGCAGCCAAAGGCACGGTACCGCATCATGATCGGTTCGGACTCCAAGGTGCATGGCGACACGGTGGATTGCATCTCGGCGATCGTGCTCCACCGCATCGGTCGCGGTGCGCGATACTTTTGGGTGCATACGCAGAAGGATCGGTTCCACACGCTGCGCGATCGCATCTGGCACGAGGCGGTCTGCTCAACAACGCTCGCGCAGAGCACGCTCGCCGCACTCGGGGAGCGGGGCGCGTGGGGGACGGACCTTGAGGTGCACGTGGATGTCGGGCGGCACGGGCCGACGAAGGACCTCATCCAGGAGATTTGCGGCTACGTCCGCGCCTACGGGTTTACCGTGTGCATCAAGCCGCAGGCGCACGCCGCGACGTGCGTTGCAGATCGGTACACGTAGGAGCGCGCTACGCGGCGGAGGCATCGCGCCAGTGCCGGTCGAACTGTTCGAGCGTGAGCGCGGCATCCAGCGTGAATGTACCGACGCGTGTGCGCGTGAGTGCGGCGAGGTAACCGCCAACGCCGAGCGTCGCACCGATATCGCGTGCGAGCGCGCGGATGTACGTGCCGGATCCGCAGACGACGCGGATGCGGAGGAGCGGCCATGTGTAGTCCAGGAGCTCGATTTCCTTGATCTCGACCGCGCGTGGCTCCAGGTGCACGTCCTCACCTCCGCGCATGCGGCGGTGCGCCGGTTTGCCACGGAGCTTGATGGCGCTGTACTTCGGCGGAACCTGGTGGATCGTGCCGGTGTACTGTTCGAGGACGTGCGCGATCGTGTTCCGTGATGGCACTGTTCCACGTGCCGCGTCGCTCGCGTGTTGGACGGCACCCTCGGCGTCGTCGGTGTCCGATGTCGCTCCGAGGTGCGCCGTCGCGATGTACTCTTTGTCGCTGTGCACGATCGTCCCGAGTTGTTTGGTCGCGTCGCGTCCGATGCCGATGATGAGCACGCCCTCGGCCATGGGGTCCAGGGTACCCGCGTGGCCAACGCGTCGTTCACCCGTGATGCGGCGTACCGCATCAACGATATCGTGCGACGTTGGCCCTTTTGGTTTGGAGATGGAGACAATCACATGGTAGGGTGAAGAGAGAAACTCCTATGTTGAAACTGAACATCACGGCGACCGGCGTTGAGCTCACGCCAGAGATTGCGCAGGAGCTTGAGGAGAAGATCGGGACCCTCGATGTCTTCATCGAGGGCACAGAAGACGTTGCGCAGGCGTGGGTGGAGGTCTCCCGCACCACTCGCCACCATCGCCAGGGGAATATCTTCCGTGCGGAGGTGCAGATCCGTCTCCCGGGAGCAGCGGGGATTCGCGCGGAGGCAGAGGCAGAGGACATCCTCACCGCCATCACGACGGTGAAGGATGAGCTCCAGCGGCAGCTGAAGAAGTACAAGGGGAAGCGGACGAAGCACGAGAGTGCTGAGAATGATTGACCGTCCGGTGTGCCCATGATACGCTTGGCACACCCATCGGGCTGTAGCTCAGTTGGTAGAGCGCGTGGTTTGGGTCCACGAGGCCCCGGGTTCGAGCCCCGGCAGCCCGAGAGAATAGCAGTGCCATGCTTCCATCGTACCAGAATGAAAACCGCGCACCTTCCGGTGCGCGGTTTTCATATGCCGGGAGTGGGAATCGAACCCACCACGCAAGGCTCTTCCAAGCCTAGAACTCAAGTTGCCTTGAGGATCGGACTATCTCATGATCCGGAGATCCGGACCTCGGGTGCTCGTGTGGGATTATTGTTGGGACTCACCCACTAGTCTCTACACCTTCTCCGCAACCAAATGCCCCGCGGAGCTTGGCTCGGGATTGCCCCCATCGTTGGGGGTTTCCCCGAATTCACCCGATTCACATTCCGATGTTGCCATCGGACGGCCCAAAGATTTTAGGCCTTCGCTCTACCACTGAGCTACCCCGGCCATTACGAGACAAACCTTCCGGTTTTTCTCGTCCTCTTTTCCCTACGCAATAGCCGCTCACCTCCGGACTCCGCATGGCAGCGAGCAAAGCTCTACGGCCGCCATGCTCCGTCCTCCGGCTCGCTCGCGTAGGATTCCTGGTGGGCGTGCCTGGAATCGAACCAGGGACCTCCACATTATCAGTGTGGCGCTCTAACCGACTGAGCTACACGCCCGGAGAAGCAACAGGCCTACAGCGATACGCTGCAAGCCCATCCCTATAGCGATGCTAGCATGCCGAGGAGCACGGCGCAACCCAAGGACATGCCAGGGTCAAACGCAACCCCCCACCCTCGTGAGAGGGTGGGGGGATTGCTTTCAAGAAAAAAAGTACTATCCGTTATCGGTCTGAAGAGTGATCAGTGGGCGATCCGATTTTCATCGGACCTATCAGCATTCCGATTGCTCGGAACACCGAACGACCTAGAGTGTCCGGTATGCACCCGGAGGTGCTCCCGGAAATACTCCGAGAAAGGAGGTGATCCAGGACCAGCTTCCGCTAGCCCTGCCTTGTTACGACTTCGTCCCTCTCATCAGGCTCTCCTTGGATCCCGGAACCGAGACCTTCAGGAGCTCCCAACTCGCTTGACGTGACGGGCGGTGAGTACAAGACCCGAGAACGTATTCAACGCGCCGTGGCTGATGCACGTTTACTAGCGATTCCAACTTCATGGAGGCGAATTGCAGCCTCCAATCCGGACTGGGATCGGTTTTATAGGTTTTGCTCCACCTCGCGGTTTCGCATCCCGTTGTACCGACCATTGTACCACGTGTGTAGCCCAGGACATAAGGGCCATGCTGACTTAACGTCATCCTCGCCTTCCTCTCTGTTGCCAGAGCAGTCTCCCATGGTTGATTGAGACATGGGACGAGGGTTGCGCTCGTTACCCCACTGAAGGGAACACCTCACGGCACGAGCTGACGATAGCCATGCAGCGCCTGTTCTGCACCCTCGAAGGTCACACGTTTCCGTGCGCTTGCAGCAGAATGTCAAGCCCTGGTGAGGTTCCTCGCTTTGCATCGAATTAAACCACATGATCCACCGCTTGTGCGGGTCCCCGTCTATTCCTTTGAGTTTTAGCCTTGCGGCCGTACTTCCCAGGCGGAATGCTTAATGCGTTAGCTTCATGAAGGGCACCGAGAGGGTCGATACTCCCGATACCTAGCATTCATCGTTTAGGGCGTGGACTACGGGGGTATCTAATCCCCTTCGCTACCCACGCTTTCGTCCATGAGCGTCAGAATCGTTCCAGTGTGCTGCCTTCGCCTTTGGTGTTCCTGCAGATATGAACGGATTTTACCCCTACACCTGCAGTTCCGCACACCTCTCCCGACCTCGAGCCCGACCATCTCCGCTGCGGCCTCAGGGTTGAGCCCTGAGATTTGACAGCGGATGTATCAGGCCGCCTGCGGACCCTTTACGCCCAGTGAATCCGGATAACGCTCGGGGCACTCGTATTACCGCCGCTGCTGGCACGAGTTTGGCGGCCCCTTATTCCCCAAGTACCGTCAAGATTTCGTCCTTGGGAAAAGCCATTTACACCCCGAAGGGCTTCATCTGGCACGCGGCGTCGCTCCGTCACGCTTTCGCGCATTGCGGAAGATTCTTGACTGCAGCCACCCGTAGGTGTTGGGACAGTGTCTCAGTTCCCATGAGGCGGGTCGTGCTCTCACACCCGCTACCCGTCGTTGGCTTGGTAGGCCGTTACCCCACCAACTACCTGATAGGACCTAGGCCCCTCCCAGAGCGAAAAACCATTTTGTACAGACCGCATGTGTGGCTGTACATCATCGGGAATTAGCCACTCTTTCGAATGGTTGTGCCCGTCTCCGGGGTAGGTTACCAAGGTGTTACTCACCCGTTTGCCACTTGCACCGAAGTGCTCGTTCGACTTGCATGCCTTAGACACGCCGCCAGCGTTCATCCTGAGCCAGGATCAAACTCTCAACAATGATGGAGCCAGTGATGGCACCATCGGTTAAGTCGCTTGAAGTGACTCGTTTGATTCTCTACTGCCATGCTCCCAGAAGGAAGCATGGAATAGTTGATTGCATCTCCTGCCTTGCGGCATGAGACCAATCGATGACCCACTGATCACTCTTCAATTGATAACGAGCTGGCATCGTTACCTCCGCAGGCGAGCGTACGCAGGAACGGCCTCGGACGGTGCACCGAAATGTTGGTTGGTGCGTTGTGGTCCGGGGTCTGCCTACGCTCACCTCCAGAGATGATGCGGGCGGGAACAGAAAACCGCGACCTCCGTGCGGACGGGATGGCCCCGGTTTGCTCCCCACGTCAGCTTCCTGAGGTGGGACGGCTTCTGGTAGTCCGAGGGAGAACTACATGGGAACGCTTGCTTCTATACTACAGGCCACAAAAACCCTGTCAAGAGCTTGTAAACGTTGAGGTTTCGGTGGCGCGTTTCAGGCATCGCGCGATGCACGATGCGCCTCGCGCCACGCCGCAATTGCCGCGTGGTCGCCCGTGAGGAGGATGTCCGGAACGCACCAGTGGACGCCGCGCTTGGGCGAGAAGTCCGCGGGTCGCGTGTATTGAGGATACTCGAGGAATTGCAGATTTTCGATTTTCGATTTTCGATTGGACTGCAGTTGGTAGCTCTCGTCCGCAAGTGATGCGGGATCGCCGAGGACGCCGGGGATGAGGCGCGTGACGGCATCCGCGATCGTGAGCGCGGGGAGTTCGCCGCCGGTGAGGACGTAGGGTCCGACGCTCACCTCTTCATCTGCGAGGTGCATCGCGACGCGCTCGTCCACGCCCTCGTAGCGGCCGCAGAGGATGACGAGTCGGTTGTAGTGTGTCGCGTACCGCTCCGCATCGCGCTGCGTGAAGAGCGCACCCTTCGCGCTCGTGAGGACGACGCGTGTCTTGTTTCGCTTTGCGCTTGCGACGCGGAGGGTGCGGCTCGGGGCCTTGAGTGCACGGAGCGCGCGTGCGAACGGCTCGACCATCATCACCATCCCGGGTCCACCGCCGAACGGCGCATCGTCCACCTGCCGATGCTTCCCCTCCGCCCACTGTCGGAGATCATGGATGCCAAACCGCACGCGTCGTTTGTCCTGCGCGCGCGCCATGATCGAGGCGTTGAGGTACGGCGCGACGATTTCGGGGAAGATGGTGACGATGTCGATTACGTACATAGAGGCATCATGGACAGTGTATCACGGTGCGTGTCGCGCCAAAGACCAAAGCACCTGCCATGGAGGCAAGTGCTTTGGAATATGCGGAGGGACGTGTGCAGTATCTGCGTGATCCGCGTTGATCTGCACACAATCTCCCTTAGAGGTCGAGATTGAGGTCTATGTCGTCATCGTCCTGTGCGGATGCCTGCGCGGATGACGGAGCATCGTTCGACTTGCGCGAACTATGGGTTGAGCCCTCCGGTTCCTCGATCTTGAAGTTCACGCGAGCGTTGTTCTTTGCGCCTACCACCTTGAGGAGGGTGCGCACCGCGCGCGCGGTCTGTCCCTGACGACCAATGAGGTACCCCATGTCGGATGGGTCTACCTTCACGGTGATGAGGACGCCCATGTCGTCTACCGTCCGGATGGTCTCCACCTTGTCCGGATTGTTGACGAGCTGCTTGACCACGTAGTCCACGAACTGCTGGTCGGTTTCCATGTTGGAACGATCGTTACGGTTCATGCGGAACTGCGTACCAGAGCTGCCGACCTATCGCAGCCGATGCTGTTCCGAATACCATCATACCACCACGCATCGCTCCGTCAAGCGTGCGCTACGCCGCTGCCTCGGGCGCAGGTGGCTTGCTCTCTTTCTCCTTGCGCTTAGCGGCTTCCGCATCGAGCTTCGTCTTGCGCTTCTTGGAAATGCTCACCGTGCGGCGCTTCTCGCCCGTGATGATGCCTTCGCCCACGAGGAGGTTCCACACGGTGTCCGATGGCTGGGCGCCGTTCGCGATCCAGTGCAGGACGCGCTCCTTCTTCACGACGAGCGTCTTGGGTTTTGTGAGCGGGTTGTAGTGGCCGAGGTTCTCGAGGTAGTCGCCCCACGGGTCTTTGGTGGACTCCTGGACGACGATACGGTAGGTCGGCTGCTTCTTCTTCCCCTTGCGGGAGAGACGGATGGACACCATAGGACATGTGCCGTTCCTGCCACAGCGCGGGACGAACCAGTCGTTCGATCGGGTGGTCAGGGGACAGCGATTGAAGAATGCGGAGCGATAGCTCCACCTGCATGTAGCGTAGGGAAATCGTGGGGGTGTGTCAAGAGAAGAGCCCCAACCGTGTGGTTGGGGCTCTCGTGGCGCGATGCGCCGATCAGGGCGGGGGAGGTGGTGGGCAGGCGTCGCCCGCTGTGGCGATCTGCTCGTCCGAGAGGCAACACTGCGTCCTTCCGGCGAGGGCTTGCTTGCGATAGAGGGAGCGGGGGATCTCGACCATGGCATGCGCCGGGCAGGTGTACTCGTTCACGAGCGCACCGGGCATTGGTTCGTAGATGCTGCCGCTCGTCTGCAGGCCGCTCTCGTCCCAGCTATTGCTACATTCTTTGAGGATGCTGTGGTCGAGGTCTACGGTGCAGGAGCGCACACCGTTTTCGGGATCAAAATATGATCGGTACGATTCGGTAGCGTACTGTCGTACATAGGCGACCTCGCGAAGCTCGTGGGTGTTGCGCGGATCTCCAACGCTCGTGCACGCCCGCGGTCCGGTGAGGCCGTAGCAGTTGTTGCTGTCATCGCTCCGGCGAATCCTGGCGAGGGCCTCCGCGCGCATGACCACACAGGAATTGATGGACTTCGCGTGGATCCTGTCGCAGTCGAGGAATTCCCACCGCCCGTCCCATCCGAGATGCGCCGTCTTGCGGACGATGTCCTCATGGATGTCCTGCATCCCGCGGAGGTGCGGCATCACGAGTACGTCGAGCTGCTCGGTGACGGAGGGACTCAGGAGGAGCCCGTCGCGGTCGCGCGCGTGCGCTTCCACGATGGGCTCCGGTTCCTCACCGCACGCATCGGCGGTGCAGGTGAGTGGTTGCTCCTGCTGCTCGAGGAACGTCGATCCGAGGAACAGCAATGCACCGAAAGCGCACAGCGCGGAAACGATCTTCAATCCACGAGTCATCGTGGTCTCCTTATCTGTGAGGGGGTTTTTCCCGTTGGCAAGGTACTCATCCAACTATATACGATACCGGAAAATGGGCTTCCTGTCAAGGGAAGATAGGAAAATCCTTGAAAAATGGTGTAGCGGAGGTCTTCAGACCTCCATCCGAATGTTCCCTCCGTAGCTGGTGCGGGAGCACCGAAGATTGTTTCCGCTACATGGGACAGGCAGCTACGCTTACGTTGCCATTTCCTTCGCCTCCTCCAGTTTCATGGAGAGGATCCTTGACGCCCCGTCGCCGGCCATCGTTACACCGTAGATGGCGGCGGCGCGTTCCATGGAGTAGCGGTTGTGGGTGACAACAAGGAACTGGGTGTGCTTGCTGAGGTCTTTGAGGATCTCCGCGAATCGGACGGCGTTGGCCTCATCGAGTGCCGCGTCCACCTCATCGAGCACCACGAACGGCGACGTGCTCGAGGAGATGATCGCGCAGAGCAGCGCGATCGCCGTGAGCGCGCGTTCACCGCCAGAGAGCATGGAGATGGACTTGATACGCTTGCCCGGAGGGGTGGCGGCGATGTCGATACCAGCGACCACGCCCGACATGCTCCGCGCGACACGGGATGGGCGGTCAACCGGAGGGATATCGGGGAGGGATGCATCCTCGTCTTCCTGCTCGTTTGCATCTTCGTGCTGCGCAGCGCGCAGCAGCGTGAGCCGCGCCTGGCCGCCGCCGAAGAGCTGGCGGAAGTATCGTTCGAAGTGCTCGTTGATCGTGGTGAACGAGGCGTGGAACGCGCGGTCAATGTCCTCGGCGAGTTCCGCGATGATGTCCTCGAGCGCGTGGATGGAGCGGCGGAGGTCGGTCGTCTGGCTCTCGAGGAACGCGACGCGCTCGCGGGTCTCCTCGTACTCGCGCACGGTCTCCTCATCGAGCGCGCCGATCGCCGCGATGTCGCGCTTGAGGTACGCGATGCGCTGCTCGGCATCTGCGGGGAGCGGTGCAGTGGGTGGCGTGAGCGTCAGAGGATCTCGATCGGCGCCGATGTCGCGCGCGATCTCCACGAGGAGGTCCTCGCGGCGCTGTTCGAGCCGCGCGAGCGCGATGCGCGCGTCCTGCGCGCGGTTCGTCACGCTGTTGAGCGCGAGCTGCCGTTCGCGGTAGTTGCGCTGGAGCTCAAAGAGCGTCCCCTTCTTCTTCCGCTCCTCCGCGTGGAGCGTGCTCATGCGCTGCTGGGTCTCCTTGAGCTGTGTCTCGATGCCCACGAGTGTCTGCTCCGTCTGTCGGAGCTCCGGTGGTGCTTGCGGCGCATCGGGATTCGCACGCTGGCGGACCGCCGCGATGCGCTCGTGGAGCGTCTGGAACCGCTCGACCATGGGCGGAAGCTCATCGAGCGCGGTGAGGGTACGCAGCGCAGTGAGGAGCGCGTGCGTATCTCGGAGGACCGCGTCGAGGTCTGTGGTGAGCGCGGCGGCCGGCAGCTCCTCGCGCGATGCCGCGCGCCGCGCGAGCTCGTGCTTGAGCGAGAGCACGCGCTCGCGGAGGTGCTGGCGCTTGTCCACGAGTGCTTCGTACTCGCGCTGGAGCGGGAGGAATGCGTCATCGTGCTGCTCCTGCTGCTCCAGGTCCGTGAGTTTCCACTGGATGCTGTCCACGTCGCGCTGGAGCGTCGTGCGCTGCGCGTCTGTCTCCGCGTGCGCCGCGTTCGCGGTTTCCACCGCGGCGTGGAGGTCGTGCCAGCGCGTGCCGTAGAATTGTTCGAGGAGTATGGCGAGCTCGTGCTCAACTTCCGCCCGTCGCTCCAGGCGCTTGACCTGGCGGGTGAGTGAGCGCAGCCGCGGGCTGAGCTCCTGGAGGAGAGCCTCGCCCTGGTGGAGGTTCTCCTCTGCGCGCGCGAGCTTGCGGAGTGCGCTGTCGCGTTTGAGCTCTGCCGGTCGGATCCCCGCGGCCTCATCGAAGAAGCTCTTGCGCGCAGCCGGCGATGCGAGGAGGAACTCGTCCACCATGCCCTGTCCGATGATCGAGTACGTGCGCTGGCCGATGCGGGACCGCGCGAGGAGGAGCTGGATGTCCTCCCGTCGTACCTGGGTGCCGTTGAGGAGGTACTCGGACTCGCCGGAGCGGTAGACGCGGCGGCCGATCGTCACCTCGCGGTAGTCAATCGGCGCGGTGCCGTCATCGTTGTTGAGCGCGAGCGTCACCTCGGCAACGCCGAGCCGTGGACGCTTTGGCGTGCCGGCGAAGATAACGTCCTCCGCTTTCTTCCCGCGCAGGAGCTTCATGGACTGCTCGCCCAAGACCCAGCGGATGGCATCCACGACGCACGACTTGCCGGACCCATTGGGCCCGACGATCGCCGTGATGCCACGCGACCGATCGGTCGGCGGCAGGAACGTAAGCGTCGTCGCGTTCGCGAACGACTTGAAGCCGTTGAGGTCAATGCGCTCGAGGTACATAGCTACTCCCATCGTACCAGCACGTTTTACGGGTTCCTGTTGACAAGCAACCATGGGGACGCTACGGTGCTCGTAGTGTTGTTGCTCCTTCCCCCAAACGAAAGGAATCGCTCGTGGAACCTTCTAAGAACACGCAGGATCGCTTGCTCGCGCTCATGCGACCGAGCAAGGATGCGAAGGAGGTAATGCTCAACGGTCTCTGGCGCGCCATCGTGGATGAGGCACCGGACGAAGGGTCTATCGCTGCGCTGGCGTTCGTGCTCGAGGAGTTTCCGTACGCGCACCTGTCCGGTCCAAAGACGCCGCTCGCGAGCTATCCGTCGGTTGTGCACGACGAAGGTTTTCCCGTGATGCAGACGCTGACGAGCACCGCGTTCCAGAAGCGCCTCGTCGCCGTGATCGCGCAGCTTGATGCGGAGGGGTGTAACACCACCGCGTGCGCTCGTCGCGTATGGCCGATCTTCAGGGAGGTGCATACTGACCGTGAACACTCGGTGCTCCTCGGGCAACTCCTCGAGAGCACGGTGCTCTCGCCCCACCACCGTGAGCTCGATCCGAAGGATCTCTGGTTCAACGTGGACAACGAGGAGGCGCAGGCCAACTCCTGTTGCACCCTCTGGAAGCACCGCGAGGTGCTACGGCAGCTCCACGGGATATTCGTGAGTGACCTGCTGCAGACGAAGACCGCCTGCGGCGACCGCGTCTTCACGCTCTTGGCGACGATCGGGGACTCGTATGAGCGCGCCGTGGTCTTGGGTCACATCCTCTGGCGGAACTGATCGAATGCAGGCAGATCAGGAAGTCCATTGACTCTCCCGAGTAGCACCCCGCGCGTCCCTGCCTACAGCAGCCCCACCTCCTCGTGAGGTGGGGCTTTCTCGTTTCGGGATCGCCTTGACATCGCTGGGGTATCTCGCTATCATAGACGGCTATGCCGATTGCTTCCAGTTCCGCCATTGCGCACCACGATGCGTACCGCTCCGTCTGGGAGCGGTTGGTTGCCGCGCGTCGGGTGCTGCTCGTCTCGCCCAAGCACCCCGACGGCGATTCCGTGGGCTCCATCTGCGGGCTCGGCGCGGCGCTGCGCGACGCGGGGAAGGATGTCGTGCTCTACTGTCCCGATCCTATCCCCGTGCAGTTCGATGGGATCCCGGGGATTCAGGGGATTGTGCAGCGCGGACGCGGAGAGGGGGGGGATGGAACGTTTGATGCCATCGTCATCGTGGACTCATCCGACATCGCGTTCGCGGGTGTTGCGGATGAGCTTCCGAAGTGGAAGGCGACGGATGGGCAGCTCATCGTCATTGATCACCACGCGACGAACACGATGTACGGTGACGTGAACCTCGTGCTGCCAGCATCATCCACGACGCAGATCATCACGGCGATGCTCGATGCATGCCACATTCCGATCACGCCCGCGATTGCCACGGCACTCTACTTTGGTCTCATCACCGACACGGACAGCTTGACGAATCCCGCGACTTCCGCCGCGGCTGTTGCGACGGCCGCGCGTCTCGTCATGGCGGGCGCGCGTCCGGGTCCCGTGCTCCACGCGGTGTACCGACGCAAGCCGATTGCCGTGCTCAAGCTCTGGGGCGCGGCGTTCGCGCGGCTCCGCGTCCACCCGCGGTGGGGCGTGGCGACGTGCGTGCTCCTCCCCGAGGACTTCCGCGGCCTCTCCGCAGACGCGCTCGAGCAGGCGAGCGGACTCTCGAACTTCCTTCAGACCATCCTGCCGGTGCGCGCCATCTGCGTGTTGAGCGATCGCGGCGACGGCATCGTCCGTGGGTCCCTCCGCACGACGCGCGACGGCGTTGATCTCGGAGCCCTCGCCGAAGCTCTCGGCGGTGGCGGCCACAAGAAGGCGAGCGGGTTTGGGGTTCCCGGCGCGTTGGTGCAGCACGGGGACTCCTGGAAGGTGGTGTAGGTGTGCTACACTGCAAGTATTCATGAGCACCAATGCACCTATGCCCTCCAACACCCTCATCCCCATGGTCATTGAGAAGTCCCAGTACGGTGAGCGCGCGTTCGATATCTACTCGCGGCTCCTGAAGGATCGCATTGTGTTCCTTGGTGAGCCCGTGGACGACGCGATGGCGAATACGATCATCGCGCAGCTCCTGTTCCTGGAGTCCGAGGACAGCAAGAAGGACATCAAGGTCTACGTGAACTCGCCGGGCGGGTCCGTCACCGCGGGCATGGCGATCTACGACACGATGCAGTACATCAAGCCGGACGTTGCGACGATCTGCGTGGGACTCGCTGCGTCCATGGGCGCGGTGCTCCTCGCCGGCGGTGCCAAGGGCAAGCGCTACGCGCTGCCGAACTCGGAGATCATGATCCACCAGGTGCTCGGTGGCGCAGAGGGGCAGGCATCGGATATCAAAATTCGCGCCGAGCGCATCCTCAAGATCAAGGACCGTCTGAACAACATCCTCGCGCACCACACCGGCCAGGATTTTGCCAAAGTGGAGCAGGACACGGATCGGGACTACTTCATGACCGCCGCAGAAGCAAAGAAGTACGGTCTCATTGATAAGATCATCGAATCAAAAGAAGTTGCGGCGAAGGAATCCCGATGAGAACAAGGGGAACGCTGCAAAACTCTTTTTATCGTCATTTCGACCGAGTAAGTCCGCGAGCGAGTGGAGAAATCTCGCGCAATGGAGCGCATGAGATCTCTCGACTTCGCGGAGCTCCGCTCGAGATGACGAGTACGAGTAGCAGCGTCCCTTCGATGGATACGCGTAGGGGAGGGGTTTACCCCCTCCCTTTCGTATTAGCACAACTGAGCGAAATATACGCATTTCGTGCTTCTTTTGACCAATGAATGACTTGACAGGAAAAGGCATCTGTGCTATGGTTCTTAGTTCCCCGCACGGCAGTTCTCAGACAATGAACGAACGAACGAAACGGGGACACCACGACCGGTGTGCTCATTGCAGAACGGTTTGGATAGCTCCGGTGCAACCGGATGCTTCCCTGGTATCGTCGTCCTGGGGAGCTGTGCTCGAGGGTCGCCACCGCTGGCGTCTCTTCGAGAGAGCAGGGCCCTGCGCTCACGACAAGCATGGGGTCCAAGTGGCTGGCCGATCCGGTTTGACATCTTCGGATTGACAACTCGACCGACCCACTCACTGGATCCCTTGAGCGCAGCTTTCTGGGACGACATCTCGTAGAAGAATAGGGAGTACGCTACAATACCACTCGCGCAAGCGGGTGGTATTGTGGTTGGGCGGTGACGGCGAGGCATTAGCGGGGAGCTTCGGTGCTCGCGGCTGGCGGCTCGACGGGAGTCGCTGCGGCCTCAGCATCTGTTGCCGCCATCTCCTCCGGCGTCACACCGATCAAGCATAGCGCCTGCCAGGGGCGGTAGTGGGATTTGAACTCCTCCTCCCGTACGGTGCCATCGGCGAGCGTGACGGTGTAGGTGAACTTGGCATCCGCGCCCGCGTGCGCACGTTCGAGGCACTTCTTTTCACCAGGTGGGAGGTCGGTGGTCGGGACGAGGCGCGCCGCCGGTGGTTGGACGACATTGAACATTTCGGGCTCTGTCGTGTGCGCCGTGCGGCCATCGGACGTGCCCCAGATTTCGTAGGTTGGCGTGTCGCCGGCGACGCGCGCGATGAGCATGATGTGGTGTCCGGTGTCATTCACAAACCGGAAGTCCGGCCACGGGCCGTAGATCGTGGCATCCATGCCGATGGGTGGTTCGTAGTAGGAGACGCGGTATGCGTGGTTCGTGCGCGCGGTGACGGGCAGTCCGGCGTTGAGCACCGCGCGGAAGAGCGTCGTGGACACCTGGCAGAGTCCGCCGCCGAACTCGGGGATCGTGCGGTTGCCCTTGATGACGAGCTCGGCCTTGTAGTTGTTTGCGGCATCGAACGGTGAGAGCGCGTTGACGGTGGAGAACTCCTCCCCGGGTGCGATGATGAGGCCGTTGAGGAGTGCGGTGCCGTTGCCGATGTTGTGACGGCGATTCGCAGGGCTGCCTGTAAAACTCGTCGCGCCGCGACCGAGCATTTCCCGAATGCCGAGGTCGTTTGTTGCTTCGAGCGCGACCGTGGGTGCGGTACGCGCGACGGGAAGCTCGATGAGCGGCGCGCGCGATCCAAAGACCGCCGCCTCGACCATCGCGGTGAACAGCGTACGGTCAATGCCGATCCCGTCCACGGATGGTGTGAATGCCGTCACGCGCTTCGTGTTCGGGTTGAACGTGAGTGTCGCATCGCGCGGGGCGCGCTCCACGGTTGGCGTGATCGTTGTGGTGATCCATGCCATCAATGCGTCACGATCCAGGGTGGGACGCCCTGCATCATCCAGTGCGAGCAACGTCGCGAGCGTACCTACAGGAATTTCCCATCGCGTCGCGTCGGGTCCGGTGATGGTCAGCGGTGCGCGCGCGAGTGCGGCTTGGAGTTCCGGGAGGACTGCGTTGACCTCGGCAAGTGTGAACGGGGGCGGAATATTCTGGACGGTGAGTGCCATGGGTGCCGGATCCAATGCAGCGATACGCGCCCGTGTCATGGTAATGACCGCATCGGCATCAAGTGCGCGTCCGGCAACGCCTTCGGTCACCACAAACGACCACGCTGCATCATCCACCGCTTCCGCCGCGCGGACGGACGCCGGTTCCATGGGGACGAGCGCCGCAGCGTAGTTCGCGGTGAGGGCATCCATGAGTTGCTCCGCGTGAATCGTCACATCAATGGGGACGGTGAAGCCGCCGTTGACGGCCCCGCGCACGCGATGCGACCACTGGGATGGCGCGGAACCATCGCGGCCAATGCGCATGGCGACGTCCACGAGCGACGGCACGTCCACCTCCGCGAGCGGGTACCAGAGGTCCGGATCACCCGATGCCACGACGATCGTCTCGAGCATCACCGTCTGTCCATCGAGCGTGTAGGCGAGACCCTCATTGAGGCGCGCGTCCATCACTGCCCGCACGCGATCCACTGCTGCATCGGGCGCGAGCCCACTCACGTCAATCGTGCCGATGGTGACACCCGGAAAGATGCGGCCCTCGTACGCGTGCTCGTAGGTAATTGCGCCAACGCCAACGGCAGCGAGGAGCAGTACGAGTACTGCTCCAACGATCGAATACCAGATGACGTGGTGGTGGGAGGTCATGGGGAGAGGAGTTCGTTCAAGATGTCTTTCGCACGTTGTGCGCGTCGGTCCGTCTCGGTGGGGGTGCTGCCGAACGTGAGGTCGAGCACGTCGCCCTCCGCCGTTTCCTCCGGCAGCTCCGTGCGCGGGATGCGTATCGTCTCGCCGTTTTCGAGTTCGATGACGGCGATGTCGTTCTCAAAGCGATCAACGGTGACCTGCATAGGTGAATCGGTTACTCGAGCTCCGCGACGGCGATCGTGTTTCGCTCGATGAGTTTTGGGAGCGTGATCGTGAGCACGCCGAGCTTGAGCTCGGCCTTGGAGCGCGGGACGTCCACGGGTTCCGGGAGGATAACTGATCGTGAGAACCTACCCCAGAAGCACTCCTCCACGAGGTACGATCGGTGCTCGTGCGGTGCGCACGATGCGCGCTCCCCGCGGATCGTGAGGAGGTCGCGCTGGATGGACAACGCGAGCGCATCCGGTCGCACACCGGCGATCGCGGTTTGCACCACGAAGTGCGTTTCCGTCTCATACACGTCCACGGAGAGCTCTCCCTCCGCTGCCGCCTCCATCCACTTCTCCGGTTGGAGGAGCGGGATCGTGTACGCATCGGTCTCAATCGGTTTCACCGGAAATGATTTGATTGCGGTCTTGAACATAGCAGCGTCCATTCCAGTATGCCACATCGCGAGCATTCTTTCAATCGAAAACCGACCACGCATGATGCGTGGTCGGTTTTCCTATGACCCCACCGGGAATCGAACCCGGATTTGCGCCGTGAAAGGGCACCGTCCTAACCGTTAGACGATGGGGCCGGACGATTGAAGATGTATGATTGAAGATTGAGGATTTATTGGTAGTTTGTCAATCAATGGTAGCATGGAGTACATGGCGGAGCAACATCGGAAGAATGCTACCGGACACCCCCTCCAACTCCCCCTCAAGATGAGGGGGAGGGTTATGCGCGTCCTGGGGATTGAGACGAGCTGTGATGAGACGGCGGCATCGGTGGTGACGGTTGCGCGGCAGGGGTTGGGTGCTCGGTGTGCGATGGCGTTCGAGGTGCACTCGAGCGTCGTGGCATCGCAGGTGGACATCCATGCGCGGTACGGGGGGATCGTTCCGGAGGTTGCGGCGCGAGAGCATGTGGGCGCGATCATGTCGGTCATCGAGCAGGCACTCCACAATGCGCACCTCTCCCCCCTCAGTCCCCCCTCTCCCCGAGGACGCGGAGAGGGGGGATGTAAGGGTGTTGATGCCATTGCGGTGACGAGCGGGCCCGGGCTCATGACGTCGCTCGCGGTGGGGGTGGAGACAGCGCGGACGCTCGCGTATGCATGGGGGAAGCCGGTTGTCGGGGTGAACCACATTGAGGGGCATGTGTTGTCGGCATTACTTCCGTCATCGTTTCGTCATTTCGACCAAGCGAGTTCACGAGTGCGTGGAGAAATCTCATCCGGGGATGCAGGTGCATCTGCTGGACGAGATCTCTCGGCTTCGCTCGAGATGACGGATGAGGTACGTTTTCCCACCCTCGCGCTCATCGTTTCCGGAGGGCACACGGAGCTGTTGCTCATACGGGGTTGGGGGAAGTACGAGCTCATCGGTGCGACGCGGGATGATGCGGTGGGGGAGGCGTTCGATAAGGTGGCGAAGATGTTGGATCTCGGGTATCCGGGCGGGCCGATTGTCTCGCAGCGTGCTGAGGAGGGTGATCCGACGGCGTTTGCTTTCCCAAGGCCGATGATGGACTCGGATGATTTCGAGTTTAGCTTTTCGGGATTGAAGACGGCGGTGCGGTACATGCTGGAGCGCGAGCAACGAGGAGGAGCAAGGATGGTAGCTGACGTGTGCGCGTCTTTTCAGCGGGCGGCGGTGGAGGTACTCGTGGCGAAGACGGTGCGAGCGGCGCGGCATGTTGGTGCAAAGACCGTGCTCCTCGGCGGCGGAGTGGCGGCAAACGCGGCATTACGGGAGCAGCTCGGTGATGCGCTCGGTCCTACGATTGACTATCGGCTACCAGCCCTTGCGTACACGGGCGATAACGCCGCGATGATTGCGGCGGCGGGTGGGGTGCGGTTGCTCATGGGCAGGGAGACGGGATGGCAACGACTTGCGGCCGATGCGAACTGGGAGCTCGGGAGGGAGTGACGGGCGTGGTGGCAACGTGAAGGACGAGGGAACCCCCGATGGTCATCGGGGGTTTTGCGCAGCGGGCACGTCACTCGGAGAGGGAGGTGAGAGTGTCGCCGTAAGAGTAGATGAGGGAGGGATGGAGGGTACGGACGAAGCGGTTTTGGAAGCTGAGTGCGGTGAAAGTGTTTGATCGCACGGGGCGGAGGACGCCGCGTTCGACGTAGAGGATGGTGTCGTCGGAGCGCACGAGTGTACCGGTGGGGTGGATGTCTGCGCCGAGGGGCGTGCCGAGGGTGTAGGACGGCCAGAACGAGACCGGCACATCCACGACTTGCTTATTCCAGTCCTCGCCAAAGAGCAGTCGTGCGCGTGCTTCGGTTTCCACCCAGCGGAGGATGCCACCGGGTTCAACCGCGTAGACCTTGGGGTCGGATTCAATTTTCACGAGCCAGGTGCCGCCGCGAATGGTCATGATGCCGCCGAGCGCGTGCACGGCGAGCGACGTATCTGCCACCGCGCCCACATGCGCGAACGTGTCGTGCCAGCTCTTGTACGTCATCTCGTTCGGATAGGTGTAGCGCTTGTTATCCGGCCCGATGGTGTACACCGCGGTGCCCACGGGGGACTTCACATGCGTATTGGTCGTGAGGCCGAGCGTGGGGGATCCTGCCACCGCGGGTACGGGAGTTGGCGCGGCTGGCGGTGCGTAGGGAGTTGGCGCAATGATAACACCTCCTCCACCGCCCCCACCGTTCGATGCTGCTGGCGCGGGCGCGTCCTCACCAGTCGTCGTCACCACGATGGTGTCACTCGTCGTCGCGTTGTTCGCTCCGTCCACAGTACGGAAGAGGTAACTGT
Organism: bacterium; assembly: GCA_030647005.1. NCBI lineage: Bacteria > bacterium. Next base: position 9,102 of record JAUSKG010000016.1, on the reverse strand, counting down.
AGCTTGTCGCGGAAGCGAGCGGGGTATCGAGGAGGCGTTGTGCCCCCCGCGAGACACGTCGGAGCAGGACTCCAGAGACCGCGGAGGATGGTGGCTGGTTGCGGAAGATGTCAACGTGCGCGAGGTCTGTGTCCGGCGGATCAGTCCAGGTGAAGAGGACGTGATCGGCACCCGGGGTCACCTGGATGTTTGTTACCTTCCCGGGCGGTGTCGTATCGCCACCGGCGCTCGGCGGGGATCCCGACGCGCTGCTCGCGGTCCATGTCGTTGCAACCTTGTAGCTCACGGTGGCGCAGGAGCTCGTCGTCGAGCAGTTGAACACGATCCACCCGACGTTCTCGCCCCACGCATAGCCCGCGAAATCACCGGACGAGTTGATCGTGATACCGCCACCGGTGGGGTTGAACACGATCCACCCGACGTTCTCGCCCCAGGCGTGTCCGGTGAGTGTTCCCGAACCGTTATTCGCTACCTTGTAGTCCACCGTGGCGCAGGACGACGTGTTGGAGCAGTTGAGGGAGATCCACCCGACGTTCTCACCCCACGCGTAGCCGGTGAGTGCGGTGTCGGCCACTGTCACGTTACCTTCTGACGTGCCGAAGTTGAGCCACCCGACGTTTTCGCTCCACGCGTACTTGTTTGTGGAGCTGATGTTTCCCGCAAAGACAATACGGCCGCCAGCGAGTGTGCCGGCAGCGACGAGTGCGAACAGGAGGAGGATTGGGAAACGTCGCATGCGCGAGAGGAGAGTCAGCAGCTCCCACCGGTGAGGTTGGTATTGATGCACCGCGCGATCTGGAGCGCGCTGCCGGTGGAGCTCGCGGTGATTGCGGAAGAGCTGAATGAGGTGCCGACGAGTGCGTTGTACGCGTCGCTGAGGGAGTCCATGGTAGCGACCGGCGATGCCGAGGGGGTGAGCGATCCCGCGTAGGCGATGCCACGGAACGCGAGCGCTCCGGAGAGTACGACGGCGGTGATAATGAGCGCGTCAATGCCGAGGTGCCTGAGGCGGGTCGTCGTGGTTGTCATAGCTTCCTCAGCACGGTTCATCCTCATGCACGTACTCTTACGTGGTGACGAGTGCAACCTCCGTACACGCCCACACCGTTGTATCAATCGCATGACACTCCGTCTTTGTTGACGATGCTGGCGTGATAGCAGCATTCACACCCGCTCCGGCATCGTCTCCTGACGCAGGAAACACCTTCATGATGTTTGCGCCGACGTTGACAATGACCACGGTTCGTCCCGCCACCGCAGCCGGAAGCGTCACGGTGTCGTTCGCGTTTGTTACGGTTGTAACCTGGTTGACATCCGCAGTGAGCGCACCGTTGCCCTGCGTCTGGGTGGTAGATGCCGTGAGGCCTGTGTTGACATCGAACAGGATTGTGCTGTCATTCGCCATCGTCAGTGCACCATCTTTGGAGAGCGTCATGAGCGCGGTATTGTTTTCAGACCACACAAAACCCGCGTCTGTTGGGACGTTGAACTTGAGCTGGTTTGGGTTACCAGTGTCGCGGCCGATCCAATATGTTGTCGCAGCTCCAGCATTCGCATCCGAGAAGCCGAACCGGAATGCCGTGTTTGCTTCGACGGCACCGGTGGCACCGACAATACGAAGGTACTCCGTGAGTGTGTTGTTCGTGAGCGCGGAGAAGAACATGTCCCCATCCTGTGTTGCTCCGTCGGCAACCGTCGTTGCAGCCCACGAGATGCGGGCTTGCTCGTCCTGGTTGCCCGCAGAGTCGGAGAGGCGCAGCGTTGCATATGCAGCATCAGCATCTGCCGGTGTCGCTCGGTCACCCTCAAAGATCGCAACTTGAGAACTTGCCGCGTCTGCGGTATTCGTGATCGTTGCGCCGAGGGCAGCGACATCGAGATCGAGTGCGCCGTTGAGGTCGAGTGAAGTGCCTACAATGGCCGTGAACGTTCCTGCGCCCGCGCTCGTTGCGCCGATCGTTGTGCCATCAATCGCCCCGCCGTTGATATCAACGGTGCCGGCGGTGAGCGTACCGGAGTCGGTGAGCTCCGAGAGTGCGATGCCGGAATCGAGGATCGTCACCTCCGTGGGGGAGAGCAGTGTTCCCGCAATGTCAAAGAGTGCGGTGAACGCGCCGCCGGCATTGATGAACTTGATTGCTGCGCCTACGGCATCATCGAGATCGGAGTTATCAATGACGAGGAGTGCGTCTGCGCCTTCCGTAGACGCGACGTTGTCGAGGTAGAGGCCGTACTGGGCCGTCGTGGAACTCGTGGTATCCGATGCGGTGAACGACATGACGAGTCCGTCCTCCGTTGTCGCGTTGGTGTAGGCCTTGGTATACGTGAGCTCCTCCGCAGCACCCGCAGCGATTGCGGTATCGGCGTCGAGCGACGCGCTGTCGGCGATGGCGGTGAAGTCCAGCGTATCTGCGGTGAGATCGGCATTGTCCACGTTCGTGAGTGTGTTGCCCGTGCCGTTCGCATCGAACGCGACGCCGGTGATCGCGCCGGTCGTGCTGATGTCCCAGTCCGACGAGTCAATGGCGACCGTGCCGGTGTTCGTGTTCGTGAGGTTGTTGCTTGAGACAGACCAGCTGAGGTTCGTCGCGATGTTCTTGAGGACCTGGATGAGTGACCCCGTGGAGCTCGCGGTGATCGCGGAGGAGCTGAACGTCGTGCTCGCGACTGCGTCGTAGATCTCCGCGACGGTGTTCATGGTTGCCGCAGGTGATGCGGACGGCGTGAGTGAGCCAGCGTACGCAACGAGTGCGCCGCTGAAGAAGAACGTGAGGACGATGCCCACGAGCAATCGAACATGGTTGCGACGATGCATAGATATTCCCATTCTACCGCAGGATGTCGTTGTTGCATATTGGTTGGGGGGGGGGTGGTTCGATGTGGATAACTTACGGATTTTTTCGATGGATCGTCGCGCGGAGCATATGCGGGGGCTATTGTCCTGTATGATAGTATGCGGAGTGACTCTCAGGAACGTATGGAAACGCACACGTACACGACGCAGAGTGAGGAGGAGACCGAGCGCCTTGCCGCAACCGTCGCGGGCACGCTTCGCGGTGGCGATGTGTTGTTGCTCGAGGGTGAGCTTGGCGCGGGGAAGTCCGTGTTCGTGCGCGGGCTTGGGCGCGCGCTTGGGATCGTAGGTCGCATGACGAGTCCGACGTTCGTGCTCATGCGCGTGTACGCGGTATCCGAGCATCTGACCATCCGGCATTTCGTTCACGTTGACGCGTATCGCGTGCGCGACCCGCGCGAGCTCATCGCTGCGGGGCTGGGTGAGTGGTTGGGACGCGATGATGTTATCGTTGCTATCGAGTGGGGGGAGCGTCTCGCAGGTGTCGCGGGGATCACGGTCGCGGTGCGTGTGCAGGTTGTGGCAGGACCATCGGAGACGTCGCGCACCATCTCCATACAAGAGAACCCCCGTTCCGGTTGATGGGAACGGGGGTCTTTCTTTTGGGCTGCTCACGACGGTGTCGTGAGTCGCTCGGTCCGCACGAGGAACGGTGTCGGTTCTTTCGATACCGTCGTGTTCATCCAGACATCCTCCATCGCAATCGTCGCGAGAGCCGGATGTGCTCGAAGCATGTTCATGGTGCTCGTTTGTTGCGCGGCCGGGCACCGGATCAGCGGAACGCAGCGATCCAGTCGAGGCCCTTGGAACAGGAGGAGTCCCTCCGTTCCGTTTCCAAGCTCGTTGAGCAGGAACCAGGGTATCACGCCATCAACGGGGAACGCCTTGTTTTGACGGATTGCGCTGAGGCGCTCTTCCGTCTTGCTCGCTTGCATTGCGCCATCTGGTCCCGGGAACTCCATGAGGTAAAAGAACCCAAGACGAGGATCCGTCGGGAGTACACGGACCCCGTCACCGAATTCGGCGAACAGCGGGGCGCGCGTCTGCAATGTTCGCTCGATATTCGACTGGACCGCCGGACTCAATGTCGTCGTCATACGTATCCTCTCTTCCTTGCTTGCGCCCACCAGGGTGGGCACTGCGTACAGTACCAGAGTTCTTTGAGCTTGTCAAGTGCGTTTCGGCGGTTCCACAAACCGCTGGAGGAGATTGAAAAATTCGTTCTCGTGCGGGAAGGCAACGATTTCCGTACCTCGGAAATCCTCGCTTGCGGTTGTACGTGTCAGTGTGGCATCGCGGCGTGCACGACCGTAGTCAATAATGTATGGCTCGTTTGTTTCGTGCTCGAGTAATAGATTTTTTTGGGTGTGCGTCCCGATGAAAAATATGGGCATCATTGAGTGTGTTCATTGCGTTGCGGACTCGAAGGAGTGTTTCGACAGAGAAGCGAAGCTCGTGCTGCTCCGCGGTGCGGAGAATCTGCTCCATCTGCTTGCGCGTGGGAAGGGCGCGGATATCGAGGATGGTGAGCACTGCCTGCTCGAGGACTTCGTCTCTGAGTGTCGTGACATCGTCTGCGCTGCGGATGCTCGCAAAGCGTGCATCGTGCTGCGCGATGTGGTTGATGATGGTGCGGAAGAGCGTCACACCAACGATGCGTTCCATCGCAATGAAGTTTTTCGTTGGAGCTCCTTTTTCCGGCGCCGCTGCAATGAACGCGAAGGGCTGCGGCGTTCGTCCAAGAGCGTTTCGCCAATCACCATCTCCAGCGGTACGCCGCTGCACATCGAGCACTTCAAATGCAGCACTATGAATCGCCGCCTCGCGATCGAGTGCATTATGGAGTCGATCTCCGGGGTGATAGACGTTTTCCACCTTGAGACAGACGGTACCGCCCATTGTCGTGGCACGCTCTGAAAATACTTCTGCGTTGTTGCCGATTCCAATGCTGTCTGCACTGCTGAAGTATTTCTCGATGAGTACCTCGATTTTCTCGCGGGTCTTTGCGCGTTCCGCAAATGATTTCCATGATTCTGTTCCGAGGTGCTCAAATCGTTCAATGCGTAGGGCCATACTCACTCTGCGACGCGGAAGACCTCTTCCAAGGTTGTCAGGCCATCGAGCGCTTTGAGGATGCCGTCCTGGACCATCGTCACCATGCCGGTTTTGACCGCGAGCTCCTCCATCTCGCGGTCGGCGATGTTCTCGGAGCGGATCGCCGCCTCGATCTCCGGCGTCATCGTGAGGATCTCGTAGATGCCGATGCGCCCCTTGTAGCCGGTGCCCATGCATGCCGTGCAGCCCGCGCCGCGCGAGAAGGTGAGGTTTTTCGCTTGCGCTTCCGCGCGCTCCTGCTCCGGCATTGCGAGGATGATTTGCTCGACGCGGTCGCGCTCCTCGGGCGTGAGCGTCACCGGCTGTTGGCACACGTCGTGGATGCGTCGGACGAGGCGTTGACCGATGATCGCGTTGAGCGCGTTGACGAGGAGGAACGCCTTGATGCCCATGGCGAGGAAGCGTGGGATGGCACCCGCGGCGGAGTTCGTGTGGATCGTCGAGAGCATGAGGTGGCCGGTGAGCGCGGCGTGGATCGCGACGTCCGCCGTTTCGAGGTCGCGGATCTCGCCTACCATGACGACATCCGGGTCCTGGCGGAGGATCGAGCGCAGGCCTTTCGCGAACGTGTACTCGCGCGCGGGGTCAATCTGGCTCTGGTTGATGCCCGAGAGCTTGTACTCGACGGGGTCCTCGAGCGTGATGATTTTTGTCTGCGGCGTGTTGAGCTCCTGGAGGATTCCGTACATCGTCGTCGTTTTCCCCGATCCGGTGGGGCCGGTGGTGATGATCATGCCGTTCGGGCGATGGATCTCGCGGGCGAGCACTGCGGAGGCACGTCCGCGCAGTCCGAGGTCCGCAAACGCGAGCCCCGCTTTTGACGACATGAGGAGGCGCATGACAATGCTCTCGCCCCACGTCGTCGGGAGTGTGGAGACGCGCACGTCAATCGTGTCGTCGCGCATCGCGATCGTGATGCGGCCGTCCTGCGGGGTGCTCTCCACGTTGAGCTTGAGGCCGGCGAGGAGCTTCACGCGGCTCACGAGCTGCTTCCATCGTTCCTTCGGGATGGTCGCGACGCGCTGGAGGACACCGTCAATGCGGTACCGGAGCGCGATGTGCTCCTCCTCCGCCTCGATGTGGATATCCGAGGAGCCCGCGCGGATTGCGCCAGCGAGCACGAGCGTGACAAGGTCGGATGTCGAGGTACTCGCGAACACGCGGTCGAGTGCGCTGAGGTCGGCGAGTTGCGCGCGGAGACGCTCGAGATCCGCTTCACTGATGGCAACTTTCGTCTCCACGGGAAGGATATTCGGGACGGCATCGTAGAGTTTTGTGGCGTGCAGGAGAGAGGCCTCGGAGACGGCGTACTGTTGGACGTTTGCGCGATGGCGCTCCGCAATCTCGTGGGCGATTTCCGCGATGCGCGGATCATTGGGTTCGAGTGCGCCGATGCGGATTTCTGCTCCCGCGTGGAGGAACGCGACGGCGTGGAGCTCGGACGAGCGCGCGCGCGGGATGAGGAGGAGTGTCTCCGGAGGAATGGCGAGGCCGCGGAGGTTGACGTACGCAACACCGAGGCGCTGCGCGAGTTGTTCGGCCTCACGTTCTTTTGCATCGCGCTCGAGCGCCTGCATTTTTTTCGTGAATTGCTCCACGATCGAATCGCTCGAGATCCTTGGGAGTGGGGAGGCACCGGACATAGATGGGAGTTTCCCTACGCATCCGTCGTTCTGTCATCGTTGAGGCGGAGGGCGAACTGGGTCCAGGCGTTCGTGAGGAAGAGCACGTAGATGGCTGCCGTGGTGAGGGCAACAATGGTGAGCACGGTGAGTCCGGAGATCATGGCGACGATGTAGAGCGTTTCGGTGCCGGTTTGCACCGCGACGCCGCCGAGGAAGACGAAGGGGAGGACGACGAGGAGTCCGCCGACGCTCCAGACGAGGAGGAAGAGGATGTTCGCAGCCGAGAGCGCGACGGAGAACTTGAGCGCGAGGAGGCGGTGCGCGTTGAGGTGCGCGAACGTCCGTCGGATCGCGTCGCCAACGCGACGGCGGGTGACGGTTGTCTCGATGAGCGCGAGCGGTGTCGCGAGGTGGAGCACGGTGAGTGCGAGCACGGCGACGATGAAGCCGATGACGCCCGCGATGGTGCCCGCGGTGGTGGGAACCGCGATAGCGTAGCGGAGGATGACGCCCCACGCGATGAGCACGGCAGCACCGGCGATGCGGAAGAGGATGAGAATCGCGAGCGTTGGCCAGGATCGCGCGTGTGCGCGGCGGCGGAGGTCGCGCGGGATTTTCTCACCGCGCGCGAGTGCGGCACCCGCGAGGAGGAGCGCGTTTGTGCTGAGGACGATGAGCCAGATGAAGACGCCGACGAGTGCAAGGGCCGCCGCGCCGAAGGCAAGGAGGCCGCCGGTCGCGGCAGTGCCGTTTGTGCGCGCGGTCTGCCAGAGCTCGGCTGCGGTCGTGCCACCTTCGGTCTGGAGGAGGGGGACGAGCGCTGCGGCTTGCTGCGTGGGATCGCCACCGAGGACCTGGAGCGTCGCGGATGCGAAGCCACTCCCGATCGCCAAGCCAACGAACAGCGCGTACAGCCAGAGGCGACGCTCGCGGAGCGCGACGCGCCATGCGGACCTTAGGATGTGGAGGATGGCCTGTATTTCAGCGTGCATAGCAATGGAGTCGCGCGTTCATGTTCATCGTATCGCACTGCGTCAATGTCGGAAACTGAGCACGCGGTGGAGCGGAGGTCTTGAGACCTCCATGCTGTGTGATTGGGTGGCGTAGGGGCGGGTTTTATACCCGCCCGTTCGGAGGCGGGGTTGCACGCAGGTCCTGTTGGCGTGAGGTCCTTCGTGGAGTCTACCCCGACCGATGCGTCGGGGCTCAGGACGACGCAGGGGGGGACGCGGACGGGAGGGGGTAAACCCCTCCCCTACGGTCCATTGCGAGCCGAATCCGCGCCTGCCCTTCCGTAGCGCTTCGCGAAAGAGGGAGGCGTGGCAATCTGGGTCATAGAGCGTACGCGGCTTTCACCTTTGTACTGGTATGACCGGGATTGCCGCGTCGCGGATTCCTCACACTAACAGAAGAATACCGGAAAACCAAAAGTCAAAACCAAAAGCTCCACGAGGGCTCAACACGCGTACCGTAGCGCGGAACCTTCACCCGTAAACCAAGGGTGATTTTTATGCAGGCCCAACCCATTAATGCTCCAGTTCGCAAATATGCACTCACTGCCGGACGCTGTACTCGGTTCCAAAACTCCAAAGAGCACCGACCAGATGGGGCGTTGGATTAAGATATCCAACGCCTTTCCCGTCTTCTCATAGTGCTGTGCAAACAGGGTGAGGTACGCAGTGAGGGTTGCGAGGGGGTAGCGGTGGGTGACGGCGTCTATCCAGGACTTGTCCCCGATGGTCTCCGTGGTGTTCCGGATGATGCGGTTTTTTGGTGGGTTCTGCTCCCATTTCATGAAGGAAACAACGGGGGGAGGGGTTTTATTTGTTTTTTCTATGATGACGGCCGGACGCGAGAGTGTGGGGTAGAGGGCGGTGAGGTATTGGGACCAGTTGTTTGTGTCGAAGGGGACGGGGATGTGGAGGGGGTCTTTTGGTGGGAGCTCGTTCCGCGTGAGGTCCTGGAGGGTGAGGTCGCGGGTTTGGTCGAGGAATGACTCGATGGTGCCGGCGCGATCCCAGAACTTGATGTTCTTCTCTCGGATGAGTCGGTCAAAGAGCACGCGGGTGAGGGTGCGGGGGATGCTTGCGAGGGAGGGATCGGATGTCTCTTCCTTCGTGAGGTTCTCTGCTCTGGGGGGAGCAACGATGACGGGGAAATCGGTTTCTCCGCGTTCGAGGGAGGCGGTGATGTCTGCAATGCGGTCTTCTGAGAGATGGAGGGTGTTCCGATCAATGGTGAAGGCGGGGTCGTTGTACTGTTGTTGGAAGAATGCTTCTTGGTATTGGATGAGGAACTCAATGGGATCAGGAGATGTTTCAATACCAGGAAAGGCGGATTTGAGCTCTTCGCTCTTGTTTTGGATGAGGGATTCGTGGAGGAGGGGGTTCAGGGTGTCTTTCCAGGATTCGTACGGGAGGTGATTTTCTGGGGTTTCGGATTCGGGGATCTCTCCAGTGCGGTATGCGTCCGCGAGCGTGTTGACGAGCGTGACGAGCTCCGTGAGGG
>JAUSKG010000015.1 GCA_030647005.1 bacterium | reverse complement strand
AGGGAGTGGAGAAATCTCGTTCAACAGTATAGGCAACATCCTACTGCTCGATGAGATTTCTCGACTCCGCTACCGCTTCGCTCGAAATGACGAAAGGGGGATGGGACTCGCCCGAAATGACGGAGAACTTGAGGGGGAGCGACAAATCCCGCGAAGATTTAGCGAAGTGGGAGAGGTGGTGTGTGTCCTACTCCTCCTTCTCCTCATCGCGCTTGGGCGTATCGCTCAGGAGGTCGCCGAGTGAGAGTTCCTTGCCGCTGCTGGCTCCGCCGCGTGTGATGGGTGCGCCGTCGTCCATGGTGGACGGTGCCGGTCTCGGTTGCGGGTCGCGTCGCGGTGGGCGAGCGTCGCGGCTGCCGGCACCGGCGCGGGTTCCTCCGCGCGCGGGAGCAGATGGCGGTCGCGGACTTCGTGCCTTTGGCGCTTCCCTCCTCACGCCCGACTCCGGTCGCTTTGCTCCCGCTCCATCCGCAGCAGGACGCTTGGACCTCCGCGTGGCCTCCAGCTCTGCCATCTTCTTCTTCTCCTTCTCCGCGCGCAGGCAGTTCTCGCAGAGTACCTTCTGCCCAGGGCGTGGCTGGAAGAACACCGTCGCGCCTCCACCACAGGACGCACACTCGACGATGCGCGGCGCGGGCCGCTTCGCGCCGCCCTCCGCGCCCACGCTCGCGGACTTCGCCCGTGCCGCCTCACGCATCCATCCGCCGCCTTCCCCCTCCGTGTGCTTCGGGATGTCCTTCGTGATCTCCTTTGCCCGATCGCGCGCCACGCGAGCATCACCCGACACCGCGTCGTCATCGGCGGCGTCTTCACTCGTCTCTTTGAGCATGCCCGTCCACTTCGCGATCTTCATCTCGATCTCCGCGCGCGGTGTCGCGCACCGCTCCCGCGACACGCGGATGACCTTCTCGCGATTGCCGGTCTTCGGGTACTGCATGGCGATCGGGAGCATGGTATTCGCGGAGAATGGCTCGGACGAGATACCGCTGATCATGAGCTTGAGGTACATGCTCCACTTTGGAATGTTCACGAGATCCTCAAGCTCAAACACCGGCGTGAACTCCGGCTCAAGGAACTCCGCATCCTGCGCGCCAACGCGGAGCGCGACAATCGTCCCAACGTTTCCAAACACCGAGTCGCGCACGCGCGTGGAGGTCTCGGTCATGAGCTGACCAACGTACTGGTGCGCGATGATGAGGTTGAGGCGGTACTTACGCGCCTCGGAGAGAATATCCGCGAACGAATCCGTCGCGAAGTTCTGAAACTCGTCCACGTAGAGGTAGAAGTCCTGGCGGAGGTTCTCCGGCATGTCCACGCGCTCCATCGCGGTGAGGTATATCTTCGTCACCATCATGGCACCGAGGAGTGCAGAGTTGTCCTCGCCCACGCCACCCTTTGCGAGGTTCATGATGAGGATCTTCCGATTGTCCATGATGTCGCGCAGCAAGATCGTGGACTTCGTCTGTCCCACGATATTGCGAACGAGCGGCGAGCTCAAGAACTGCCCGACCTTGTTCTGAATCGGCGCAATGGCCTCGGTCTGGAACTTGTCGGGATATCGTGCGTACTCATCCACCCAGAATGACTTCACGACGGGGTCATGGACCATGGCCACCACCTTGCGACGGTACTCCTTGTCCACGAGGATACGCATGATGCCGAGCAGCGTGGTCCCCGGGTAGTCCATGAGCGCGAGGATGGCGTTCCGCAGCACATACTCGAGCCGCGGTCCCCAGGAATCCGCCCAAATTTTCTTAAAAATGCCGATGAGTCCTGATGCGACGAGGTGCTTCTGTGTTTCACTCTGACTCTCGAGCACGTTGAACGCGACAGGCCAATCGAGGTCCGAAGGATTGAAGTAGACGACGTCATTGATGCGGTGCGGCGGAATGTAATCGAGGAGGAGGTCTGCGGTATCACCGTGCGGGTCAATGTACGCCACCCCATGCCCGGCTTGGATGTCATGGTAGATGAGCTGCTCGAGCACGGAGGTCTTCCCCATGCCGGTTTTCCCAATGAGGTACATATGCCGACGACGGTCGTCGGTCTTGATGCCAAAGCGCTGCGTCTTCCCGCGAAAGTTCGTCTGCGCGAATGGCGCAACCTCGTTGTCGTGATCGTGATTGTAGGGTGAGAGTGGTGGCATAGGTGCTACGGAACAATCGGCAGGCCTTCCGGTGCGGTGACCTTCGGCGGCTCCTTCGCATCTGATGGCGGACGAGCAGGCGCCGCGAACGTCCGCTCCACCGGCAATCCGGTGGGTGGCACCGCACGCTTCGCCTCGGTCTTCATGATGAGTGGCGCGTGGACGGCTTCGGTCGGGAAGTGCCAGATGGACGCGAGCTCCTCGATGTTCATGACGTACGTGGGCATGCCAACCGCGGCGCTCCGTGCACTGTAGGCCTTCACGACCTTCGTCTTCCGACGGTTGTTCCGGTAGTCCTTGAACAGCCAGAGCGAGCTCGGGCCGACATTCTTGAAGTCCGGCTTGAGCGCGTTGAGGTCGTTCGTATTATACTGCTTGATCGCACCGATGATCGCGTGCGCACCGTGCTGCTTTTTGAAAACGTCCTTCCGTCCCACATAGATCGTACGGAGCTTCACGCGGAATCCGATCTTACCCGCCTTCTTCTCAATGGCCTCGACGGCCATGCGCTCGCCAGGCGACAGGAAGAGAATCTTGCTCTCCGGCCCATCGTTCTTCTTCTCCGCCTCGGTCGGACCGAATCCGATGGTCTGCTCAAGAATCGGCGTGACGATGCTACCGGTTATTTCCAGCGCCTTATCCATCATGTTCTTCTTCACGGGAATCTTGGCACCGATGAGTTTCTTCACCACCTCCATCGCCTTGCCCTGCCACTTCTGATCAATGGGGATGAGGAGGATCTGCATCCAAATTTGCTCCCCAGGCAACAAGCGCGCCATGCTCTCCAGCGTGGCAGCGAGCGGGTCCTTGAACGGCTCGTCCTTCTGACCCTTGTGCTCAAACTCCTCCCACGTACGAAGCGGGTAGGCCTGGTTCTTCGTGAAAACGAAGTCCGTCCCCCAGAGGTCCCACTCGCTATTGGGGTAGAGGTGCGGCACGTCCCGCGTGTAGTCCTGCACCTCGGTGATCTGTGCGTCCGTGTACTGCGCGTAGATGGCGGTCTCCACGAGATCGCGGTACTTGTCCCACGACCACACGAGGAATCGGATGTAGCCGTCAATAGAGACGATCTCGAGGGAAAACCACTCCTGAATCTTACCCTGCAGGTGCTGCTCGCGTCGGTTGGAGCTCCCATGCGCGCCCGCGAGGTGGGCAAAGATGTTCTCGACGCCCTTCGGCGTCTGCACGCTACGCTTGGGCACATCAATGGCCAGGAGCACCGGGCGGAGCTGGTGCTCAATGAAGTGCCCCTGCGCGTGCTCGTACCACAAGTGCTTCGCCATCCAGAGGAAAAACACGAGGAACACAATCCATCCGCCGTTCGTCAACAGGAAAAGAGCCGTCGCAAGCGGATCATCCGCGACAGCGAGGAGCGGCATGAGGTTGATGGTGAACGGTCCAATGGTCAACACACGAGAGTAGTATAGCACAAAACGACACTCCTGTGTCATTGTGAGGACTCCTCGCAATGACATGATGGTGACGGCGGCGGAGCAGGAATGGGAGGGGGTAAACCCCTCCCCTACGGTGCCGCACGCAACTCGATAATGATGTGCACCACTGCCCTGTGCGTGGGTGGCGTAGGGGCGGTGCTTTATGCCCGCCCTCCTCATGGAGGAAACCCCCAAAAGAGAAGATCCTCGCTCCCGTGGTGGGAGCGAGGATCTCTGGGGCATCAGTGCGACACGAGTTGTGCCGTGGGCATGGCGCGTTGGGATTGCGCAGCGGACTGCTCCGGGACGCGGAGCCGGTCGGCGGCGTTCTCGAGGGCTGTGATCTCGTGGGCGTCGCTCGTTGCCGCGGCGAGCGCGGTGTCGAACTCGGCGTCCTGGAGGACGGTCGTGAGCGAGGCGCGGATGTGCGCCATGCGCAAGCACAACGCCTCGGTCTGCTCCTCGATGACGCGGTCTGCCATGGCGAGAATCTCGTCCGCACGGCCGAGGAGCGGCGCGGCGGCACGAGCGTAGTCGCGGTCCTCCATGGGCTCGATGATGCGATCCACGTACGCCAGGGCGGTGTCGAACTCGGCACCTGCCGCCGCGAGGTACGCGGCGATCTTGCGAAAGCGTTCCTCGTACTCATCCCGACGCATGGTGAGCTGCTCCACCGTGGCGGTGACCACCATGCGTGGTTCCTCGCCACGATCCTTCGCTGCGTCAAGCTTGCGCTGACCAATGGCAAGGAGATCCACCACGCGATTGTGCTCCAGAGCGAGGATCACACGCGCGCGGCTGCATGGGCTGTAATCGCCCACCCACACCGCACGCTCGCGTTCGATCTCGTAGCGGAGGTACTCGGCGACGAGCTGTTGCTCGCCCGGTGCTGCGGCGATGCTCGCAGGCACCGCAGCGGAAACCGCGTGTCGGTGGAAGAGGCGACGGCAGGAACGGAAGAAGCACCCGATGAGGAGCGGGGCGATGCCGATTAACCCGCCAGCAGTGGCGACGAGGAACGCGCAGAGGGCGACTACGGAGATCCACTCAGGTAGCTTTGATCCATCAGGATGCGTCTTGATGATCAATGTAGTTATGGCTATACCCACCGCTCCAGCCACCGACCAGCCCAACAGCTCCTTCAGATGAGCGATCGGTTTCCACCTCACGCACCGCGCGCATGTGGTCCCGCGCTTGAACCGCCGCCATGCACGCGCGATCGCGTACAGTGGGTGAGCGATGACGCGATGGAGGATCGTGAGCGCGGGTACGATGATCAGGAGTGGCACCGTGGTGACCGCCCGAACGACGACGACATTAGTGTTATTCTCCGCATCGAAGATATCTGCACCGATACCGCCGATGCAGGTCAAGATCGCACCGAGCACCACGACCTGCCAGAAAACCGATGGGACGAGAACCCCGATGAGCGTTGCCCACAGGATGACCGAAGTAGCGGTGGTGTACGGCATGCCCGGCCGGATGATCTCTACCTCCGCGAGCCGTCTGCACCACCCACACTCCGTACGGTCATGCCCACCGTGCGCACGCGCCGTTGCCCGCTCTCGAGCGCGCGCGAGGAGCTCCGCGGCGCGGAGCGGCGTGGCAAAGATATCATCTCGCTGTGCCTGCTCCACGACGCACACGCGCCCGAGAAACCGGATGTTCTTCACGAATCGCTTCAAGGCATCGAACACTGCCATCTCCCTTCCTGACAGGGACAACGCCCCGTCACCGTAAGGTTCCGTGATCGTTCAGATCACTCATTTGTGAATGTTCGAGAATATCTCCACGGGACAACCATACCACAAAACCACCATCCTGTCAAGGATGGCGGCTGCTGTCGGGTTTGTGTGTTCATGACCGGGATTGCCGCGTCGCGGACTCCTCGCAATGACACCGAAGAGAGGAGGACGCTCCATCCCTTGTCATTGCGAGGAACGAGTCCGCGAGAGCCGTGGCAATCCCGGTCACCACAGGACGAGTGCGCGTGCTGCGGGGTGGGGTGGGTCTGTTTATGGCCGGGATTGCTTCGGTCGTGGATTCCGACGTTGCGAGATGGAAGCAAGCCGGAATCCCGAGCTTGCCTCGGGACTTCCTCGCAATGACAGGGGGTAGTCGTACTCCATCCCCGTGTCATTGCGAACGAAACGCAACAGAGAGAAAAAACTCATCGAAATCACGCGAGGATGCACTCACTCGCGCTCCTTCCACACGGCGAGGAGTGGCGCGGCGATGAAGATGGAGGAGTAGGCGCCAACGCCGATGCCGATGAGGAGTGCGAGCGCGAAGTACCGGAGCGATGCGCCGCCAAAGAAGAACACGGCGAGGAGGGCGAGGAACGTCGTGAGGGTCGTGTTGAGGGAGCGGGCGAACGTCTGATTCACACTCAGGTTCACGATCTCGCCAAAACTCTTGCCGTGCGTCGTGGCGAGGTTCTCGCGCACGCGGTCAAAGATGATGATCGTGTCATTCACGGAGTACCCGATGATCGTGAGCGCAGCAGCAATGAACGCCGCGTCCACCTCCACGTTGAGGAATTTCCCGAGCACGGCGAACACGCCGATGGGGATAATGACGTCATGGAGGAGCGCGAGAATCGCGACGACGCCGTACTTCCACGACGCGAGCTCACCGCTCACTTTCCGGAATGCCCATGCGACATAGAGGACGATGGCGATGAGCGCGAGCGCGATGGCGATGAGCGTCTTCCGCGTAAGCTCACGGCCGATCGTGGGACCGATGAGCTCGTACCGCACCTCCGTAGCGCGCCCGTCGAACGCGGCGACGACTTGCTCGTGGAATTCCTGCGAGAACGGCGCGCCGCGGACGATCATGCTGTGCTCGCCCGCGGTCTGCACCTTCACGCGCTCGGCACCGAGCACGCTCATCTCGGCCACGAGCGCAGGCGCGTCCGGACGCTCGCCGGTGAAGGCGAGCTCCATGAGTGTGCCACCAGTGAAGTCAATGCCGATATTCAGCCCCCACACGCCAACGGCCACAATCGAGAGCGCGACGAGTGCAATCGAGATGCTGAACCAGCGGGTGCGTTGTCCGTTGATGTCAATCATAGTGTGGCGTTCAATCAACCTTCCGCGTCACTCCGTAGAGCCATTGCGGCTGCTTCCCCTTCCCCGCGAGCACGCGCATGACGGCGCGCGTGATGACCATGGACGAGAAGACGCTCACGATGACGCCGATGGTGAGTGTGACGGCAAATCCCTTCACGACGCTCGTGGAGAACGTTGCGAGGAGGAGCGAGGTGATGAGCGTGGTGACGTTCGCGTCGCGGATGGGCGCCCACGCGCGCGCGAACGCGGTATCCACCGCATCGAGGAGCGACCGTCCGCGTTGGAGCTCCTCGCGCAACCGCTCACTGATGAGCACGTTCGCATCCATCGCCATACCGAGGGACATGATGAATCCCGCGATGCCTGCGAGCGTGAGCGTCGCCGACAGTGCCTTGAGCGTCGCGAGGACGAGGACGACGTACGCGACGAGCGCGATGACCGATGCGAGGCCCGGGAGGCGGTAGTACGCGAGCATGAACAGCGCGACGACCGCGAACCCCACCAACGCCGCCGTGACGCTCGCGTCAATGGACTGCTGCCCGAGCGTTGGTCCCACGGTCGTCTGCGCGATGATCGTGATCGGTACCGGCAGCGCGCCGGCCTGGAGGTTGGACGCAAGGAGCTTTGCGCGCGCGACCGTCATGTTCCCACTGATGACCGCGGACCCGCCGGTGAGCTTCTCCTGGATCGTCGGCGCGTAGATATCGAACGCGTCAATGCTACCGTCGCCGTTCTCATCTATCGGCGACATACCGTCAATGAAGATACCGAGCGGCTTCCCCACGTTGCGCTCCGAGATCGCCGCGAGCAGGTCTGCACCCTCGCTGTCGAACTCAAGCGAGACGATGGGCTGACCGGATGTGTTATCAAATGCGAGGTACGCGCTCGTGAGGTGCGCGCCGCCGAGTTCGGTGTTCGCCCAATCGGCGTCGATGCCCAGGAGCTCCCGCGCGTGGTGCTTGCGGATGAGGAGGTGCGATGCGCGCGCCTCGGTCACCATCTCCGGCGCGGCTCCGGCGTCCCCTCCTCCACTCTGCACGTCTATTGCCACGGGCTGACCGTTTTCGCCAATCGCGGTGATGCCGCCCAATTCCACGTTTGCTGATGCTTCCACCTCGCGCTCGCCGGTCTTGAGGATGACGTGCCAGCCGAAGTCGGACTCCACGAGCGCATCGCCCATCTCGTCCACTGCGAGATCATCGAACACGGCATCCGCGAACGGCTCGACCATCGTCTCGCGCTGGAACCAGCCAAGGTCGCCGCCGCTTGGCGCGGAGCCCGGGTCATCGGAGTGCTCACGTGCGAGCGCGGCGAATCCCTCCGCGTCGAGTTCGCGCGCCTGCTCCAGGAATTCCGTCGCGCGCTCGCGTGCCGTGTCATTGAGAGCGTCGAGTACGTCCTCCTGCTCGTCCGTGAGCGTGAGTGGCGTCGCGCGCTGTTCGCGGAACTCGAGCACCGGCGTCTTCCCGATCGCCTCGATGGCCGCGGCCGTGTCGTACACACCCGCGAGCTCGATGATGAGTCGGTACTCCCCGTCAGCGTCCGTGAGCTGCACGAGCGGCTCCGCAACGCCCAATGCGTTCACGCGTCGCTCGATGACATCGCGCACGCCAGCCATCGCCGACGCCACATCGGTATCCACGAGCGCGCTCGTGTCCGCCTCGTACACGAGGTGCGTTCCACCCTTGAGGTCTAACCCCAATCGAAACGGCGCGTCCTGCGTGGGACGCACATACCACGCGGCCCCCGCAACGATGAGCGCGAGGAGGCCGAACACCCACCACTTCCTTGATCGTTTCTCGAAGATCACAGCCATAGCGTACGGAAAACATGAGCAGCAGGGGCGCGAGAGGCCCTGCTTTCCACCATAGTACCGCGCCATTCGGCGGGCGCAAGGTAGGGGGGTGAGGTTTTCGACCAGAGCCGATGCACGTCCACCCCTATACGCACCTACGCCCCGTGGCACTTCTTGTACTTCTTGCCGCTCCCGCAGGAGCAGGGGTCGTTGCGGCCGATGCGGGTGGCACCGGTGTCATCAACGACGTGCGCGTCGGCGAGGCGCTTGGGGGGCTGTACCGTGCGCGGGGCATCGTCACTGCGCTCCTCGGCTCCCTCGGGAGCGAGGTGGAGGGCATCGCGTCCCCGCTCCATGGTCTTCGCCGCACCGGAGAGCGAGACACCGCGATGTGCAAAGATGGACTCCACCTGCATTGCGGCGGGGATGACGTGGAAGAGCGCGCGGACGGTGTCGTGCTCGATGAACGCGAGGAGTCCCGTGAAGAGCGTGTAGGACTCGCGCTTGTACTCGACGAGCGGATCGCGCTGGCCGTAGCCGCGCAGCCCGATCCCCTTCCGAAGGTGTTCAATCGCGTCGAGGTGCTCGATCCAGAGCTGGTCAATCGCACGGAGCGCGATCGCACGCGCGATGGACTGGAACCGTTCCTCGCTCTCCACACGCGAACGGAGCTCGGCGATGCTGCGACGCGCGCCGTCGAGGATCTGCTCCACGAGGTGATGGCGCGCGATGACGGCATCGAGCTTCGTCGGTGCGCGTGCGGCCTGCTCATCCTCGGGGCGTGGTGCGATAATCGCCGCGAGCGGAATGACTGCCGCTGCCTGCCGCTGGAGTTCGTCGAGGTCCCAGGTGTGTGACGACTCGCTCGGTGTGTACGCCGCCACGAGCTGCTCGGCCTGCCCCGCGATCATCACCTCCACGATCGGCAGGACATCCGCCGCGTCGAGGAGCTCGCGCCGCTTGCGGTACACGACCTCGCGGTGACGGTTGAGCACGTCATCGTATTCAAGGAGGTGCTTGCGCGCGTCAAAGTGGTGGTGCTCCACCTTGCGCTGCGCCGCCTCGATCTGCTTTCCGATGACGCGATGCTCGATGGGGACGTCATCCGGCACGCGAAGTCGCGTCATCACCGCCTTGAGCCGCTCACCACCAAAGATGCGCATGAGCGCGTCGTCGAGCGAAACGAAGAACACCGATCCCCCCGCGTCGCCCTGGCGTCCTGCGCGGCCGCGGAGCTGGTTGTCAATGCGACGGGACTCGTGCCGCTCGGTGCCAATGACGTAGAGCCCGCCCTGTTCGAGTACCGCGTGCTGCGCGTCGCGATCCGGCGGGTTGCCGCCGAGGATGATGTCCACGCCGCGGCCGGCCATGTTCGTCGCGAGCGTGACCGCGCCCGGATGCCCTGCCTGCGCGATGATCTCTCCCTCACGCTCATGCTGCTTCGCGTTGAGCGTCTCGTGCGGGATGTCGGCGCGCGTGAGCCATCCATCGAGCACTTCGTTCTTCTCGATGGAGATTGTCCCGAGGAGCACCGGCTGGCCGCGCTCGCGCGCCGCGCGCACTTCCTCCACAACCGCGCGGAGCTTTGCGTCCTCGGTGCGGTAGATGCGGTCGGTGCGATCCGCGCGCACGAGCGGACGGTTCGTCGGCACGACCACCACCTCGAGTCCGTAGATCTTGGAGAACTCCTCGGCCTCGGTCTCGGCCGTGCCGGTCATGCCGGCGAGCTTCTCGTACATGCGGAAGTAGTTCTGGAACGTGATCGTCGCGAGCGTCTGCGACTCGCGCTGGATTGCGACACCCTCCTTTGCCTCGATGGCCTGATGGAGCCCCTCGGCGTAGCGACGGCCATGCATGAGGCGACCGGTGAACTCATCCACGATGATGACCTCGCCATGCTGGACGACGTAGTCGCGGTCGCACTGGTACACCACCGCCGCGCGGAGTGCCTGCTCGAGGTGGTGGACGAGCTTCGTGCCTTCGGCGTAGAGGTTCTGCACCTTGAGCAGCCGCTCCATGGCCATGATCCCCTCTTCCGTGAGCGTCGCGGCGCGAAGTTTCTCGTCCACGGCGTAATGCTCGTCCGGTTGCAGTGTATTGATGAACTGCGCGAACGTGCGATACTCCTCGCCGGACTCCTCTGCCGGTGCAGAAATAATGAGCGGCGTGCGCGCCTCGTCAATGAGGATGGAGTCAATCTCGTCCACGATCGCGTACGGATGACCGCGCTGCACCATGGTCGCGCGATCCATCACCATGTTGTCGCGCAGGAAGTCAAACCCAAACTCATTGTTCGTGCCGTACGTGATGTCCGCCGCGTAGGCCTCCGCGCGCGTGATCGGACGGAGGAAGTCGTGCTCCACCTTGAACACCTCCGTCGTGTCCGCCGCGCTCACGGACGCATGGTCATCATCCTGTGGTGCGCGATGGTGCTCCGCATCGTAGAGGAACGCTTCCTGGTGACTGATGCATGCGGTCGTCACACCGAGTGCCGCGAATACCCGCCCCATCCACGCTGCGTCGCGCCGTGAGAGGTAGTCGTTCACCGTGACGACGTGGACGCCTCGGCTGGCGAGCGCGTTGAGGTAGACGGCGAGCGTCGCGGTGAGCGTCTTTCCTTCTCCCGTCTTCATCTCCGCGATGCTGCCGCGATGGAGCACGATACCACCGAGGAGCTGCACGTCAAAGTGACGCTGGCCGAGCGTACGCCTCGCCGCCTCACGCACGCACGCGAACGCCTCGGGAAGCAGCGCGTCGAGCGGTTCCCCTCCCGCAAGCCGCTGCCGAAAGGTATCCGTCTGTGCACGCAAACCGACAGCATCCAAACCCTCGAACTGCGGTTCGAGGGCGTTGATCTTATCCACCAACGGCTGAAGTTGCTTGAGAACCCGCGCATTGGGGTCACCGAGCACTTTCTTGAGGATTGTCCCCATGGGTATCTGGTATACTGTGGCTGACTCCTCCTCTAACGTACTCGCGTATGCACACTCCTGCAACCCTGCCGGCTCTCCGCGTCCACTGGCTCCTCCTGTTCCTCACCGTGCTCGCGATCGTTTTCATCGCGCGTCCGGCGCACGCGCTCTCGCCTCTAATGCTCAGCGGCGGCGAGCTGATCAAGGCGAGCCAACCGTCCGTATACTACTACGGACACGACGGGAAACGCTACGTCTTCCCAAACAGCAAGACGTACTTCAGCTGGTACCGCGACTTCGCGGATGTCATCACGATTGATGATGCGACGCTCGGGAGCATCCCGCTCGGCGGCAATGTCACGTACAAGCCGGGGGTGAAGATGGTGAAAATCACGACAGACCCCAAGGTATACGCCGTGGATGCCGGCGGCACGCTCCGTTGGATCGAAACCGAGGCGGCGGCGATTGCACTCTACGACACGGACTGGAATACGAAGATTGACGACGTACCGGATCCGTTCTTCGTGAACTACAAGGTCGGCGCGAGTATTGCGAGCGCGAGTGCGTTTGATCCGCAGTACGCCATGAAGAACGCGACGACGATCAGTGTGGATAAGGGGATCTCTGGCGGTATCGCAGTCGTCACTCCCACACAACCGACGCCACCGCCGGAACCCGCACCAGCACCGGCCCCTGAGCCGGCACCGCTTGTGGCTATTGTTGAACCGGAGCCAACACCTGCTCCGACACCGGCCCCAACGCCTGAACCGGCTCCTGCGCCTGCTCCCACGCCAGCACCGACACCGGAACCGACACCAGCACCGGCACCGACACCCGCACCCACGACCACCGCGAGCGACATCGCGCCGAGCGGATCGTTCATCCTCCTCGCCACGAACGTCGCGAGCGCGTGGGCGGCCAACCACAACGTCTGGAGTTTTACCGAGGGCTCCGACGCGCCTACGACGGGCTTCACGCTCACGCTCGAGACCACGAACTACGCGCTCGCGCGTATCGTTCCCGCCACGGATGCGGTGACGGTCATCGAGGACACCTCCTCCGCGAGCTACGCGCAGCGCCGCATCTACGGCGTGACGAACAGCGGCAAGATGTACAGCGTTGAGGGCACCACGAGCACGAACGGTGGCCCGCAGACCGTCGCGCAGCACAATCCCGTCACCGGCGCAGCACTCACCTCCTGCTCGCTCCAGGGCCCGACAAACCTCAAAGGTGAGCTTGCGATCGTCGGGAGCAGCGTCTTCTACCGCGACAACGGCGTCCTCTCCCGCGCGACGTTCGGATCGTGCTCCTCGCCATCCGCGCTCACGCTCTCGTCCACCGAGGTCAACCGGAGCAACTTCTACGGCGCAGGCGACCGCCTCGTCTCCATCGCGACCATTGATGGCGTCGTGACGGTCCGCGAGCACTCCACCACAACCGGCGCGATCACGGCCACACTCGGCACGATCGACCCGAGCACGATCCCCGGGAACTTCTACTACGCCGATGCCATCTTCGCGGGCGATGACGGACTCTACTGGCACGACGTGAACGGCAGCACCATCTCCGTCTACCGCTTCGCACTCTCCGGTTCCCCTACTGTTGCCTTCACACGCACGATCTCCGGTACACTCGCCGCGAACACCGCGGTGGACGCATCGAACGGCCGCATCCTCCTCTCGTACAAAGACAGTGCCGGAGTGCACTTCGTGGAGCGGGTTGTCGCAACCGGAGCCGTGAGCGAACGCTCCGACATGGTCGCTGATGACTACTCGACGCTCAAGTACGGAACCCGCCATTACCTGTACTATCCGTAAGACATCGCGCCTGCGTACGCACAGCACCACCCCGCCTGAAGGCGGGGTGGTGCGTTTCCATTGCTCGCTCGGGCTGGCGGGACTTGAACCCACGGCCTCACGGACCAAACGAGAAGATGATGGCTCGCTCGGGCTGGCGGGACTTGAACCCACGGCCTCACGGACCCGAACCGTGCGCTCTACCAACTGAGCTACAGCCCGAGTGAGCCATCTTCCATAATGTGCGCGCTACCGACCCGACGAGCGAGCGTCGCGCCGCGCGTCTGCGCGCGAGCATGACCGAGCGAGGAGTATTGGTATTTCCGAATACCACCATCGCTACAGCCCGAGCCAACAATGGATACTCCCAACCTACTCCATCACCAAAAAAACCACAAGCGACGATGCCGCGAGACCTGCTATAGTAGAGATGCGTTACCATTTTTTGTCATTGCGAGGAGCGAGTCATCGAGCGACGCGGCAATCCCGGTCATACAAGTACAACCCACCCACAGCGTGCAATTCACCCCAACCCATGGTATGCTAACCCCGCAAACGCAAAGGAGGAATATGCTGTCCATTCACAACAGAATAACGAGTCGGGTACTGATTGCCGCAACGCTCGTGATGATCTTCGCCGGTGCCGGCTGCGATCTCCGACGATCTGCGGTTTTGGAGGGTGATATACCCAACGATACTACGGAGGATACTGGTACCGGTGGAACAGATGCACCCGATATCACCTGGAAGACCTACGAAAGCCCCACCTTGGGACTGCGTGTCCCGTATCCGGAGGGGTGGTATGTGGAGGAAACCGCACGAGGAACGTCGCATGTGGTCGCCATTGGCTCGCAACCCATAGCGCAGATCAATCCGTCATCGGATTTCGTTGCAGATGTCATCATCACATCAAGCATAGTGGAAAAGGATGCCATCATCGCAGGATACGGCGACGAGATGGATCGTTCATTGGTACGCTTGGCAGGAAAGGAGATGACGCGACTCGAGTACGAAACAGAGCTCGGTGCGCCTGACGGTCAAACGCTTTCACGGGTTGCGTTGATATGGAGCGATGGCGGTGAAACGTTTATCGTGCAGGGTGCCGCTCTGGACAACGTCGTCACCGAGGTAGCAACCGCGCTCATCACACAAACGAACGGGAGGTAGACCGTGCTGAAAAAAATCATCGAGATCTGCACGGTCGTAATGCTCCTGAGCGTTACGACCGTTTGCAAGGCAGACCCTGAGGGACAGAGATTCCTTTCGTTTCCTAGTAGTGAGGTGTTCGGTATCACGTGTGCCTACACGTGCTACACGAACCACCACGCCATTGATTACGGATTCCCACATGGGACCGCAATACACGCTGCGGCAGCCGGCATCATCGAAAAGATACAGGATGGCCTACCTCCAGCTCCCGTCTGTTTTGGAGGTATTGGGTACGGCAACTACGTACGCATCCTGCATCCCAACGGTTACAAGACCTACTACGGCCATCTCGTCGCGGGAACACTCGCGGTGACCGAGGGACAGGAAGTAGAGGAGTGGAGGGATTGCTCTCCCGATCTTCCGGAATCCCCGTGCATCGGGAACATCTGCGTTGTGGGGATCGGTACCTGTGCGCGCGCGGGGACGTGGGGATGTACGCCGGATGGACGGGCGGTGGTCTGCGGTGTGTCTGCGGGCGATCCGATGCCCGAAATGTGCGATGGGCTGGATAACGACTGCAACGGAGGGACGGATGAGGAGTGGCACGCGGGCGACGCGATTGCTCTGGGGCAACCGTGCGATATTCCCTGGGATGCGTGCGGGGAGGAAGCCACGGTGGGGGTGTGGGCGTGTACTCCGGATGGGGAGGGGATGTTCTGTGATGCACCGCGTCCTGCGGAATGGGGGGAGGAGACATGCGATGGGGTGGACAATGACTGCGACGGGGCTCCGGACAACGTTGCGGACGAGGATCTCGAGGGAGATGCGATCAACTGTGGGGAGTGCAGTCGCGTGTGCATCGCGGACTACCCGCTCAATCGGTGCGAGGGGGGTGCGTGCTTCGTGAGTTGCTTGGATATTCCCACGCAGGCGCTCTGTGAGGAGTTCTGCCGCATCAAACACTGCCAGAACTGTGGGTGGGGATGTGGGGAGGGCATCTTCAACTGCTTCAACCAGTGCACCGTGGATCCCGCCGTGGTGTTTGGGGATGATGCGGCGGCGCAGACGTGCGCGTGCGAGGGATGCCAGGAGTGCTGCTGCTTCACGGTGAGTGGATTTACGGAGTGCTATTGGCCGTGTTGGTGAGATGCACAATTGTCCAACACTAAGTGTTGGACAGCTCTCGAACGATCAGGAAAAGCCCGGCCTCCCTCTGGGGAGACCGGGCTTCTTGCTACGCGACAGCTGCGGAGAGCTGGGGCTCAGGCATGCCGCGTTGCTTGGCGAGGGCGACGATGCGGAGCTGCATGGGTAGCTGACCAGCGAGGATCTCGTTGACCTGATCGGTGGTCAACACGAGCGCCGTCACGTCGGTCTCCGCACGGACCGTCGCGGTGCGGGTGCCGCCCGGGACGAGCACGCCGCGCTCGCCGAGCACCTCACCGGGACCGCTTGTCCCGAGGATGGTGACGTTGCCGTGACCGTCATCCTTCAGGATGCGCACTGCGCCGGTTTCGATGACGAAGAGCTCATCGCCGACCGTCCCCTGACGGATGAGCGACTCACCGGACCGGTACACCTGCCGCGTCGCCTTCGCCGCGAGCTTCCCCACCACCGTGTGCGGGAATCCCACGAACAGCTTCGTGTTCTGGAGCAAACCCACGCGCTGCCAGTACCGCTCGAACATCGGGCCGAGCTGGTTCGCCAGGACGAAGTCGCGGAACGCAGCAGCCGGAACACGGAGTACCACGAGTGGGCCGCCTGCCGCACGAACGGTCGCGGAACGCTTCCCGCCCTCCTCGAGGAGCGCGAGCTCACCGAAGAACGCGTGACTCCCGAGCTCCCCCACCTTCGTCCCCGAGATGGTGACGGCAGCAGTCCCACGCAGGATGAGGTACCAGGCATCGCCGGCATCACCCTGCGAGACGACCGTCGCACCCGGGCTGTAGCGGCGCACGGAACCCTGCCGAAGCAGCAGCTCCAACCAGTAGCTGGGATCATCCAGCGTGAACTGGCGCAACGCTTCCGCCGTCGCCACCGCATCCTCCGTGCGCACGTGCTGTCCGTGCGCGATCGTCTGCTCCCAACCGGGACGCGCGAGCGCGATGTGGCGGAGATCCGGCGGGAGCGGGTGCACGTGCATGAAGCACACCGGCACGTCGAGACCACGCTCGGCGCACATCAGCTCCCATTCGCGCCCATCGAAATGGATGGGGTCGCCGTTCGTGCCGCCGGCCTCCCAGAGGACGAGGTCCTCGTTCCCATGCACGAGCTGCGGGAAGGGGTCCTCGTGCTCCGGATCGTAGAATCCGGCAGCGGCCATGGCATTGGTGCCGGCAAACCCTTTGCGCGGGGCATGGTCCGCAGAGTACGCCAGCCGGTACATCCGTCCATCGTGCTCGAGCTCGATGCGAAACCCCGTCGTGGGAATCGGATGCACCATGTAGGCGAACGACCACGTCGCACCGAGGAGGCGCAACGAGTCGCCGGGTTGCACACGGATCGTCCCGCCGCGCGGCGCACCAACTTGCGTTGCCGCATCGCCACCGCGCGAGAGCAGACGGTCAATCTCCTCCTCGCTCCGATCGAGTACCGCGGCGATCTTCGCCACGCATGTCCGGTACACCGGCTCGGCCGCCACGTAGGTGAACGACCGACCGGCGGAGAGCCGCTCGAGGAGGAAGTGCATCGCACTCCCCATGTGATCCTCGTGCCCGTGCGTCTCCAGGATGACCCGAACGTCCGCCGCGTCAATGCCGTGCTGCTGGAGCAGGTAGCTCGCGCACACCGGTGCGTCCACGAGCGCCCACTGACCGTTGATGCACAGTGCGAAGCCGGTCGTGGGATGCTCCATCTCGAAGCCGGAGTCCGCGCCCAGGCAGAGTACCTTGAACACGTCCGGCTCCACCGCTTCCTGCTGCGGCGACATCGTGATGAGGTGCGGGGCTTGCTCCTCGGTGAAGTTCGTGGAGACCGACAGCACCTCGACACCGTTCGTGATGTCGAACGTCCCGTTCCCGTTGCGCGTGATCACCGTATCCGCGAGCAACTGTGCTCTGCCGTCCGCATCGTACGCCCGCCACTCAATGAAGTCATCGAGGCGGAGCGTCGCAAACTCGTAGGCCGCGAGCGTCGCTTCCTGGTCGCGCAGTCCCGCGTGGGCTGCGAGGAACCGCTCGATGAGCGGCTGCACCGCCACCTGGCTCGCCTTGAGCGCGCTCGCCGTCGGCAGACCTTGACCGTGTTCGTTCGTCTTCCCGACGAACTCCTTGAGTGCTGCGAACCCGGGCTGCTTGGGCGAGAACCACGCGCGGTACCGACGGAGCTGCTCGACCGTGCGCTGCCGCATCGTGCGTCGCTGCTTCCCGTTGACCGATCGCTTCCAGCTCCGCATCTCCTCGGCAGTCGGCCCGTAGAGCGTGAGCGAGAGGATGCGCTGCGCCCGTGCGATCTGCTGCTCGGTCCCGATGACCACGAGCTTCGCCTCCGCCGGCAGCTTCCCGAACGCCTTGCCGAGCACGAAGAGGAAGTAGTAGACGAAGAACTCGAGACAGACCTGCACGACGCCCTTGCGGAAGAACTCCTCCGGCAGCACGAACGTCGTCGGTGCCGGTACCTTCTTCTGGAAGAACAGCTTGAGACACGGCGGAATACCGATGAGCGCACGCTGCGCGTCTGCACCCTCACCCACCTCGATAACTTCTGCACCCGGCATGAGCTGCCACTGCTTCATCTGCGTTGCCACGGTGAAACTCCTTTCGCTGAGCGCGTTCCTGGCCGGCGTCCGGCCTCGCTCCGCGATATCCGTTGTGAACGAGCGATCCGATTGCCGCATGCAATCGTCACTGTCCACTCCCACCATACGATGCCCGCCAACAGACCCCCATGGCATCTGTCGAGTTTTTCGACAACAGAGACGACGGGGGGGGGGTGAACTCGCTCCCACCACGGCGATCCTGCGCTTGACTTCACGGTCAAATGTGCTACAACTGCAACAGAGACCGCCAAAAAAATCCTTTGGTGTTCCCCACGCACGGTTCCGTCGTAGCGGAGACCTTCAGGTCTCCACGTTTTCTGGAGGAGGTGGCCACCTGAAGGTATGCCCCTCCAACTCTTGCAGAGACCCCAACAAGTATGCGCACCGCAATCATCGGTGGTGGGGCTGCCGGACTCATGGCAGCAGCAACGCTCCTCGCGGAACATCCCGAGGGCGATATCTTCCTGCTCGAACGGAATGACGGACTCGGGAAGAAAGTCATCATCTCCGGTGGGGGCCGCTGCAACGTGACGACCGGCATCCGAGACGTCCGCACGCTCCTCACGAAGTACCCGCGCGGCGGCAAGTTCCTCTCGTCCGCGCTATACGCATTCCCGCCGGAAGCGGTGGTTGCATGGTTCGAGTCGCACGGCGTTCCTCTGAAGACCGAGCCGGACCTCCGCGTCTTCCCGCAGTCGGACGACGGTCATGATGTCGTCCGCGCGTTCGAGACGCTCTTCCGCGCGTCACGCGTACACGTCATGCTCAACACGCACGTCGTCGGCATCACCCGCGACACGTCGGGAGCACACCCGTTTACCATCACGATAAAAAACCAACCGCAGCCCCTCGCGGTGGATGCCGTCATCCTGGCCACCGGCGGCCAGGCGTACCGACACACCGGCTCCACGGGCGACGGGTATGCGTTCGCGATGGCGCTCGGGCACACGCTCACACCGCTCGCGCCCGGCCTCAACGCCTTCTTCACGCGCGAGCAGTGGCCCGCCGAGGTCTCCGGCCTCTCATTCTCCAACGCGACCATCACCGCCAAACGCGGCGCGGGCTTCTCCTTCACCGGCCCGTTCCTCTTCACGCACAAAGGCATCAGCGGCCCGGCCGTGTTCGCCCTCTCGTCACTCGTCGCGTTCGAGCAGTACGATGCGGCGAATCCGCTCGAGGTCTCCATTGATCTCTTCCCCGACACCTCCGCAACAGCGCTCCATGAGCGCATCGCGGACGCCGCTGCCGCGCACCCCACCAAATCCTTCCTCAACACCCTCGCGAGCATCGTGCCAAAGTCCCTCGCCGAGCTCTGCGTACGCACCCTCACACTCCCCGGCACGCGACGCGCGGCCGAGGTGAGCAAGCAGGACATCCTCCAGAGCATCGCATGGCTCAAAGCCATCCCACTCCACGTCATCAAACGCGGCGCCGGCGACGAGTTTATCACCGCCGGCGGCATCCCTCGCACTGAGGTGAACCCCTCCACCATGGAATCCCTCATCTGCCCCAACCTCTTCCTCGCTGGCGAAATCCTCGACATTGACGGCTTCACCGGCGGCTTCAACCTCCAAGCATCCTGGTCCACCGGCCACCTCGCCGCATCGGCGATCGCGAGAGCGGTCAAGCGCACGGAGTACTGAATCTTATCCCCTCCCTCTCCGCGTACTCGGGGGGGAGGGAGGGCTAGGGAGGGAGGGGAGGAACGGTATTGTCCATTCGCATACCGCCCCTCCCCCTCTCGCTCCCCCCGACGCTCTAGTCCAAAGGAAATAGGCCGGGATCCCGACCTCGCGTCGGGACCCTCCCCATGAGTACATGGAGAGGGGGAGGATCAAAAATACTAACCGCCCCGGAGGATCGGGACGATTAGCTATAGGGTCCGGATGAATTTCATCGCGCAATATGGTTGCTACAACTCTACGAGAACGGGACACACGCTACTACTTCGAACGAGCTTCGATGGCATCTTCATGAGGATGGGCTTTGTCGCCCCACCCCGCTCGGCTGCCTTGAGTGCAGATTTCGCGGTCCGACCATGACCAACGACCGTGCGCTCATCATCTGCAAACGCCACCCATTGCCCCCGATATTGCTTAAATGCTTTGGTCCAATCAATGACCATAGTGACGATCTTTCACGATACGCAGCATACTACGATCAGCGTCGTCATGCCACTCCGCATACCATCGAGAAATGGACTTAGCCTCTTTATTCCGACCCTTTATTCCGCAACAAAAGCATGAAATTCCCCCGAACGGTTAGCCCGTTCGGGGGAATGATTACTGCGTGTCGGAGGCGATGTGCTGCCAGCGCGTCTGCAAGAACTCTCGACCCTGCACTACCACGCGCCGTGCGCGATCCGTCGACGTGAGCACGCCGTGCCAATCGCACGCGCGGCACGTCAGCGCATCGCCATCACGCCACGTCGTCGCCTGCTCCGGCTTCTGCTTTGCGCTCCTGCACGCGCCGCAATGCGGACACGTGTATGAGACGACGTAATCCGATACCGCCACCGGATCGCCGCGCCCGACGAGTTGCGACTTGTACGACGCAATGCGCCGGAGCTGTCCGAAATTCCATGCGGTGAATAGAACGTTCTGCTGATGATTCGGACCAACTTTCTGTACCCAGGACACGTCTTCCAGTGCGAGCACCGCGCGGTGCTCCTCTGCAAGTACAAGGAGATCATTCACCACGCCGTGCGCGATTGCCTCCAACTGCCGCGCAAACCGCTTGCCACCAATCCAGCGGCCTTTCGCCTGATCCCACTCCAACTGCCGCTTCTCCCGCAGGAACGCAAGGATCTGCTCGTTCGGCGCAAACGCGCCGGTGCGAACTTCGACTCCGTCCGCACCTACCAGTACCCATGTCGCCACGGCATCAACGCCGAAACTCACACCCAACACATTGTGATCGTTCGCGGCTGCCACTATCGGCACGCGCACGGTGAGCTGCAGCACCCACTCCGCGCCTTTGCGGACGATCCTGCTCCACGCGATACGCAGATTCGGATTCCGCAACACACGCGCAAGACGACCGCGGTCACCCGAAAGCTGCACGAGCATATCGCGCCCACGAATCCGCAGTGACTGCGCACCAGAGATTGGCAAAGGCCGAAATTGGAGATCGAGTCCGCGCCCTCGCGTATCTGCCTTCTCGGCAACAATGCGTCGCAGCTGTGCATCGTCCGCATCCAACACCGGCACCATGGCGTACCACTGCCGGAGATCCGTGTTTCCCTTCCGCCGGACCTGCTCCGGACGGGACGCACGGACACGGGGATCGTCATTGCGGTTGCCGCGATGCCGGTTGCGCTTTGATGCTCCCGCAGGAAACGACGCAGCACCCTCCACGAGGCGCACCGCATCGCCCTGCACCACGAACAGCGGAATCGGATGCGGCTCTGGCGTTGTCGTCACGGCAAACCAGCGCTCATCATTCACGATCATGCGATCGCCGTGAGGATCACCCTCCGCGTACTTGCCGGGAAACATGTCCCGCACGCGTGCGTACGCAAACGGCGTGAGGTCCCGCGTCAGCACGTCAATCGCCTGCTCGTACGCTGCGCGACGCCGCACCGGATCGCGATCCTCCACGGTAGGAAACGCAACCTCTCCACGTACACGGGATGAATTGAGCTGGCCGATGTACGACATGACCTGCTGGCCAACTTCCTGACACACGCCACTACGCAACGCTGCGGGGATACTCTGCAACAGCGACGACGCGACGTAGGTCCCAAGGAGCTGCTGCAGCCCCGTCGTGACGTTAATCTTGGACAAAACATGGACGAGGCGAACCGCGCCCTTCTTCCCTTTACGTTCCTTCCACTCACCACATGCAAGACGCGCAACGGCACGAAACTGGCTCGTTCCCGGTATCGGCTCACATCCGATAAATCGGTACGCGTTGGAGAACGGCAGCACCTCACCGGTGTCTTCGCGCACCTTCACCTGCGCGAGCAGCGCCATGATACGCGCGGCGCGCTCGGCGTCAACGGTACACGCGAGATCTGCCGATGCGATCTTCGTGTCGTCAGCGACATCCTTCGTGATCGTGAGCTGCCGCCCCATGAGCGCCAGCAACGAACGCGTCGCGTTGGATACCAGCGTCGAGCATCGCTCCAGCAGGTCGCGCTTCCATCGTGGGAGATCATGCAAACGCGCCTCGACAACGAGAAAGCTGTTCTCGGTATCACGCACTCCGTGATCGTCATGCCACCATTGCCTCATGGCGCCACCCCCCGCACGATCGTCGCGTATTGCGACGGGATACAGCGAAGTTCCCGCGCGATCAGCATCGCCCGATCCGGCGCAAGCGCATGCAGCGCCTGCCACGCACCCGCGCGTTGCTCAAACAGCGTCTGCAAACCGCGCCGCGCATGCGTGTCATGCGGCTCCACCTTGCAGTGCTCCGCACGCTGAAGCAGTTCACGATGAACGCTCCGCACCATCGCCTCCAGCGATGCAGCATCGGGCGGCAGCGTTCGGTCTCTTGCCGACCGCGGCCGCTTGGCTCGTTCTGCCAATGGATACTCCTTCCTGTTGGAAAAGGCCAACAATTGCCGCAACACCACCCACGGCGTAAGGCACGCTCAATGTAGCGTAAAAACGACATCCTGTCAAATACCTCCCTTGACACGCCCTTTCCCCTGTGTCACAGTGCCAGTGTCATCACTCCGGTGGTGATCCAGCCGCCCGTCTTTTGGCGGGGATTCGTATCCGGCTGGCCCTCACGGCGGTGGCGGTTGTTTCTTCGGAAACAGACGTCTTGCCGCAGGTCTGGGG